>JABDGW010000157.1 GCA_013285855.1 Bacteroidota bacterium | reverse complement strand
AGAAAAGCCGGGCTTCTTATACAGGTGAATGCTATTCTCGCTTCAGTAATTATTGGATTTGTGGCGAAAAAAGTTCAGGAAATGCACATGCTTATAATACCTGCTGCCGCAATTCTTATTGTTGCAGGCTTTACAATTTTTTACAGCATACTTGCCAGCAAGCCTTTGGGAAAAAAATTTTTAAAAGATGTGCAATATGAAAAACAGCCGTTTTTTTTTGGAAGCTTTGATAAATTAGATCCTGATTTCAGGTACGCTACAGTAAGCGATTATGTTGCTGATATGAATGATTTATTTCATGGTAATAAACAGCTTGTTTATGATGAACTGATTAAAGAATCTTTCCAGGTAAGAAAAGTGCTGTCAAAAAAATTCAATTATCTTGATATTGCTTATAAAATATTTTTTATAGGATTAGTGATTGTAATTATAACCTTCCTGGTTGTGCTGGTTGTATATTCATAAAAACATGCAGCATTGCTGCATGTTTTTAAAATTTCGCGGTTCAGTTATTAATATCCTTCTCATCCTTAAGTTTCTGAATAATAGTTTCAAGATTGTTTTTATTCTGCGCATCTGGTGCCAACGGTAAAGCCATGTTTGCATATTTTAAAGCAGTTTTATTATCACCGTTGGCCGCATAACCTCTTGTCAATCCCATTAGTGTTGTAAACTGGTTTGGATTTTTATCGTAATTCATTTTAAATACATCAAGCGCTTCTTTATTTTTTTTCTGAGCAATCAATTGCCTTCCATATTGATGTAATTCAAAAACGCTTGCATAAGGTAAAGCATGTTTCATTATTGAATCAGCTTCCGTTGTTTTACCAAGCTTGTTTAAAATTTGAGCTTTCGTGCTCCATGCCCGAAAGCTGCGATCACCACCAAAGTTTACACTTGTAGCAGAATCACTCCACAATAAAGCCTCATCAAGGTTTACATTATTATCAATGCACCATTGTGCAGCCTGCGCCCAGCTTTCCCACATAAACCCTTTATTTGTTCTTAATTCATTTTCAAATGATGCAATTTGTGTTGCCGGAAGATCAACTTCAACTTTAAAAGATATCATCAGCTTTTCCCATTCCAGTGCAACATTTGCGCTGGTTGGGGTTTCATTTACAAATTCATACTTAAGCCATTCCACATTTGTATCTAGTGCAACCGGTTTCACCTTTACGCGCAATACATCCTCTTTATCATTATAAAAAAAACTACCCCAGCTTGTTGAGTTTTTTGAAAAGATAAGAATGCATTCATTGGCATCGTACGCAATAAAAAAACCATATTTGCTTGCAGCCAACGGCTGGCCTTCAATTTTTACATCAGTAGAAAATTCTATTGTAGTATTTTCATTGGCGCCGGCACGCCAGGGTGCAGCTTTACTGCTTCCAAAGCCCTGGTCTGTAAATCCGGCAGGAATTAGTTGCCCCCATATTTTTCCTTCACGCCCTTTTACACCGGGGCGATCATAATGAATAGTAACGTCAGTAATGCCGATGCGCTCCCCAACCATTGCCTTTTTGTTGCCTCCGCTTGGCGTTGAGGTAAGTTGTGCCTGCAGGCTATAAAACATGCAAATACAAATGAAGAAAGTAAATATTTTTTTCATGATGCAATTTTTAGTAAGGAAAACTACAAATTGTATTTATTGATTGCGTCGGATTATGATTAACGCGAATTGAAAATGATAACCGGAAATGAAGGCAATAAAAAAGCCCCGCTTTTGGCGAGACTTTTTATAAAGCTATTTTATTTTTAAGGTGTTACCTCACCTTCAATAGTAAGTATAACAGGATCTTTAATATTTGCAAATTTTACAGTAACTCTCTTTGAAAATTTACCAGGGTTTTCTGCATTATAAGTTACTTTTATTTCGCCGGTTTTGCCCTTTTGAATTGGGGTTTTTGGATAGTCAGGCGTTGTACAGCCGCACTCAGCAGTGGCCGTTTCAATTATCAGGTTTTTATCGCTTTTATTCACGAATGAAAACTCTGTAGTTACAGGCTTAGCATGTGGAATTTTTCCAAATGAATGTGTTGTATTTTTAAAGGCCACAGCATTACTATCGTTTTGTGCACTGGCAGTAAAAAAAAGCAAGGCTGTTATGCAAGTTAAAATAATGCGCATTACTTGCCTCCTCCTGATTTTAATTGCTGAACACCACCATTATTTGGTGCGGGATTATCCGGCGCTTTAAATGTTTCACCATGGAATTTTATAAGCTGGTTTAAGCCGCCTTTAAAATAAATGGTAACAACTTTATTAAACTGGCCTTCTGTATAACCATTAAATCCAATCTGAATATTAAAGTCCTGACCAGCGGCATAAGGCCCGGGTTGCCATTTTGGAGTAGTGCAACCACAACCAACTTTTACATCTTCAATAGTTACAGAATCTGCTGAAACATTCTTCATGTCCAAGGTGAATTCTGCAGGTTTGCCATAAGGTATTTTACCAAAATCATGATCAGTCTCTTTAAACTGAATCACCTTTGAAATATCGCCATC
>JABDGW010000156.1 GCA_013285855.1 Bacteroidota bacterium | reverse complement strand
GGACAAGTTCCTTGCCGAAGATCTTTTTCAGGAAACTTTTTTACGCATTATTGACACCTTACGCAGCCGGCGCTATAATGAAGAAGGTAAATTTTTACCTTGGGCGATGCGTATTGCACATAATCTTTGTGTAGATTATTTTCGTAAGGTAAAACGTACTCCGGCTATTTTAACGCAGGATAAGAAAGATATTTTCGAGGTGATACATGTTGTAGTGAATGATCATGCAGAACACCGTATAATTCGTGACCAAAGTTATGATCGTGTACACCAGATGCTTGCCAAATTACCAGATGAACAAAGAGAAGTAATTGTTTTAAGACATTTTGGAGATATGAGTTTTAAGGAAATTGCTGAAACTACTAATTGCAGCATTAACACTGCATTGGGAAGAATGCGCTATGGTTTAATAAACCTTAGAAAAATGATGACAGAAAAACAAATTAACCTGTGAAGATATTGTTATTCCACAGGAAGAAGATGTGAGGTGTGATGTTTCCCTTTGATTGCTTACCCTATTTTCATAAAACTGTGGAATAACAAAATTTAATTAAGGACTGCCGAAAACTACGACCTGATATAACAGCCAATTTTACACGTCAACTTCACCTTTAAATACAAATACTGCCGGCCCGCAAAGCCAGATGTTTTTAAAAGATGTTTCACTTGTTTTATCAAATTCCACAGCAAGATAACCACCGGGCGTTTTTATATTTACGCGGTTAAATCCATTATCGTTGTGTGCAAATACAAGTGCTGATGCAGTTACACCAGTACCGCAACTTAGCGTTTCATCTTCTACACCGCGCTCATAAGTGCGCACATAAATACTTCCATCTTCTTCAAGTTCTGCAAAATTTATGTTAATTCCATCATCAGCAAAACGCCTGCTATATCTTATCTCACGCCCTGCTTTTACTATATCAATATTTTTTACATCATCTGCTGGCTTTACATAATGAGGAGAGCCAGTATCCAGTATAAAATCAGTAAAGGATGAAATCTCAACACTGTCAACATCTTTCATTTTAAGATCAATCCATCCGTTGTTTTCAATAGTTGCTTTATGTTCACCGTCAACTGCTGTAAACAAATATTCAGATTTATGCAAGCCTCTGTCAAAAGCAAACTGGATCATACACCGACCACCATTTCCACACATGCTCCCAATGTTACCATCAGCATTATAATACATCATTTCAAAATCAAAAGTGGTGTGATTGCTCATAAGCATTAAACCATCTGCACCAATACCAAAGCGGCGACTGCATAATTTATTTACCTGCTCTGTATTTAATTTAATATTGCTATTCCTGTTATCAATAATTATAAAATCATTGCCTGTACCGTGATACTTATAAAAATTCAATTTCATTTGCTATAGATTGATTGAACTAATTGTTTCTAATGTTTTCATTATTAAATTATCCATGGCTTTGTGCGCATCTTTTGAAAATGATTTTGTTATACGGTTTGCTACAACAGTGCTTAAACTAATACAATTATGTCCAAGCAATTTTCCCAAGCCATAAATGCCAGCTGTTTCCATTTCAAAATTGGTGATGCGATGATTGCCAAATTGAAATGTGCCAAGCCTGTTTATCATTTCAGGATCAGATAAACCTAATCTAAGTACTCTACCCTGCGGCCCATAAAAGCCGGGACAGGTTATTGTAATTCCTTGATGAAAACCATTAACAAAATGTTTAAGCAAAGATGCCGAAGCTGCAGCAATATAAGGCTGGCTATGCTGATTGATTTGTGTATGAATAAAAAAATGCTGAAGAATATTTTTTTCTTCTTCATTATTTGTTTGCACATAAAAATTTAGTAGGTTGTCAATCCCTAATCCATGTGTTGAGGTAATAAAATCATCAGCAAATATATCTGGCTGTAAAGAACCGCAGGTGCCTACGCGAATTATATTTAATGTTTGTAATTGCGGTTTTACAGTTCTTTCGCTTAAATCAATGTTTACCAAAGCATCCAGTTCATTCAGCACGATATCAATATTATCCGTTCCTATACCTGTTGAAACAACGGAAATTCTTTTTGTACCTATTCTGCCTGTATGGATGATAAATTCACGATGTTGTTGTTTTACTTCTGTTTCATCAAAATATTTGCTTATAAGTGCAACACGATCTGGATCACCAACAGTTATTATAATGGACGCAATTTCATAAGGCAACAAATTTAAATGATATACTGCGCCTCTTTTATTAAGTATAAATTCGCTTTCAGCAATGCGCATAAACTCTTGTAATCATCAATATTAAAAATTATTTGCCAGTTATTATTATGCTTGACTGCTTTGTTTTATTTTTGCTGCCCATTTATGGTTTCGTGGCCGAGTGGCTAGGCAGAGGTCTGCAAAACCTTTTACAGCAGTTCGAATCTGCTCGAAACCTCGAATCCCTCCACAAAATTGGAGGGATTTTTATTTTGGATAGTAATAATTAAAAGAATTCTGATGAAATATTCACAATTATTAGGCTGCATAGCAGTTATCGCCTTAGCAGCTTCCTGTTACCTGCC
>JABDGW010000155.1:1642-2569 GCA_013285855.1 Bacteroidota bacterium | reverse complement strand
TCCATTTATTCCCCTATAAATGGGCGGCAGATGCTATTCTCACCTCTTATAAAGGTGCATATACTCCAGATAGTAACAATACCGATAACAGTCATGATGTTAAATTAGGTTTTATTGGCCTTTCTTTATACCGGGTTCCAAATGCAGATAAATTTTCTTACAGGGCAGCAATGGTTCAGAATGAATGGCAAAAAAAATCTGCAGGTTCTTTGTTATATGGTGCTAATATATATTATGGAAAACTAAAGAGCGATAGCAGTCTTGTGCTTAAGGATGATGTATCTCCGCAAGCCGGTATTAATAATATACATTTTATATCTGCAGGACCGGGTATTGGATATGCATATACATTAGTGGCTGCACAACATTTTTTCCTTACCGGTTCATTGGTGGGTAATCTTGATGTTACCTATACAACTGAACAAAGAAATGGCGTAAGTAATAATAAGACCAGTGTTGATCCCATCGCTATTTATAAAGCCGCTGCAGGTTATAACGGAGATTCATGGAGTGTTGCAGCAATACTTGGCGGCAACTCATTATTGTTTAAAGGCGATGCTACAAACAAGCCTTACTATATGTCAACAGGGCAATTCAAAATATTTGTTGCAAAAAAAATAATGCTGAGACATAAATCGTAAGATCCTCCTTTGCCAGATCGGTGTCGGGTATGGCGGGAACGTGGTTGTGGTTTATTCCTACCTTGTTTATAGTTTAATATTCAATCAACCAAACCAAACGTCTTTCCCGCGTAGGCGGGAATCTCCTGCCTTTGTTGGTGTTGTCACCAACAAAGATTCATTCACGATAATGTGATAAAAAATCAAAATCATCAATTCCCGTATAATAAAATTTAGCTGATGAATATTTGTATCCTTCCGGATATTTTGACAAATGCCATGGGTGTTTACAGGGATTATTATGTAT
>JABDGW010000155.1:0-1632 GCA_013285855.1 Bacteroidota bacterium | reverse complement strand
ACCCGACACCGATCTGGCAAAGGAGGATCTTACGATTTATGTCTCAGCATTATTTTTTTTGCAACAAATATTTTGAATGAATACTTTTTCGCTCCATAAATCAATGCTTAATGAATTGCGTTCCCATATCTGGTAAGTTCTGTCTTTTGCTTCTACCAAAAATTCGTTTAGCATTTTATTCTTTTCATCAATCATCTTAAACTTCATTTGATGTGCAGTGAATTTTAAAAAACGCTGTTGTATTTTATCCTGAATATAGCCATCCTGTATTTGCCAAATCATGTGCATATGATTTGGCATGATTACAAATGCATAAATAACTATGCTGCCTTCTTTGTGTAAAAATTGTAAACTGCTGATGATAATGTCTTTGAATGCATCATCTTTTAATAAATACTTCCACTCTAAAATGGTTGCAGTAACGAATTGCGGGTGATAGGTTGAATTGTACTTCATTTATGGAAGATACAAATTAGCACAAAGCCCGACTTACGGTGGGTCTGGAACTAATGAATTCTAATGACGACATTTCGTTGGTAAAATCCCTTGTTGGTGACAACACCAACAAGGGCGGAGGGCACTAAGACCCTAAGTTATTCACTACAATTTTTTGTGCCTTCGCCTCTTCGTGGTTCAAACGAATTATTCTTTAAAAGCATCCAGCGCTTCTGTTGGCTTGCCGCTGTTATCAAAAGCACCAAGCGAATAGCTTTTCCAGTTGTTATAACATTCAGGCTCCCAATAAAACACACCTAAGCCTTTGTTATTAGCAACAGATCTTGTTTTGGCAATGATGTCAGCTAAGAAAGATTTGCAGGCGGCAGAATCCGTCCAACTCATTCCCACTTCACAGAGCATAACCGGTTTGTTGTAACGTGAAACCATATCATTCATGTTGGCTAAACAGTCCGCATCTTTGCTTTGCCAGTTGGTGGAGGAAGGATATAAAGACATACCAATAACATCCCATTTTGCATTGTTGCTTTTTAATCCATCAAATATGTAACGGAATAAGTTATTGTCATAGCCATTTGAAATATGCACAATAACTTTTGCTGTATCAAATACTGATTTCACTGCATCGTAACCGGCAGTAACCAGCGCAGCAAAATTTGCCATGTTGGTTGAAGCACGTCCATCGTCCCATAACATTCCATCATTGGTTTCATTGCCCACCTGTACCCATTCCGGGTAAATACCGTTTGATTTTAAAGTATCCATTACATGTTTTGTGTAAGCGGATAAAGTATCTTTCAGATCAGTAAAACTTAAAGAGCTCCATGCAGCAGGTTTATTTTGTTTCCCGGGATCTGCCCACCAATCGCTGTAATGAAAATCTATCATAATGCGCATACCGGCTGCCTTTGCGCGTTGGGCTTTTACAACAACATCGGCGGTATTGCACCATCCATCAACCGGGTTTACCCATGCACGCAAACGAATTGAGTTCATGCCTTCATCTTTCAACACCTGGTAACAATCTTTTTGAACTCCATTGCGATTATAAAATTTATAACCATTGCTTTCCATTTCTGTAAGCCAGCCTATATCTGCACCTTTTGCAAAATTTGGGTTTACTGTTGTGTCACCACCGCTATTACCCGGAGGAGCAGAAGTACTTTTACTGCAGCC
>JABDGW010000154.1 GCA_013285855.1 Bacteroidota bacterium | reverse complement strand
TATCCCTTGTAAAAATAAAGTTGGGTACCGGCGGAAATATGTATTGGTCTTCTTGCAACCCGCTTGCGGATTTTGGCAATATTCCGCTGATTAAAATTTTTGCAAGCAATGCGGCATCAGTAATTGCTTCCAGTTGCTGCTGTGTTTTATGGCTTGATTCTTCATAGGAGCAAACCGCAGAAATAAGGCGCAGTTTTACGCTTTCTTCTTTCAATATCTGTTCAAGCAGATGTTGTACTTCAAATACTTTATGAGAATTAAAATATTCTTTTTTGCCCGGGATAAAACAATGCGCTCTTACTTTTTCATCAGGAGAAGTCTGGCATTGTTTTATATATTCAATTTTTTGCGGATCAAGAAAATACAACAGCAGTATTACATAATGATTGTATTCCTTCTGCATGCTTTTTAAATGAACAATATCATCATATAAATTATCAGAAAAAGTGCTGGGTATTATTTTTCCAATACCACCATCAGGACTGTGTATGATGATTTTTCGTAAGGTTCCAATTTCAGATTCCACATAATATTTCCTGTTATCATGCATATAAAAACTTTTTTGAGTAAAGAAGCGAATGGATACAGATTACAGCAGCATTGCTGCATAGTTAGATAAGATTCAAAAAAATTGCAAGCAATTGACCGTTTGAATTATGCCTCTTCATAATGCGGTTGCAAGGTAAGCATTTTCACTGCAATGTTTTCAGCAAAACCGGTTACTGAAAGAATGCGAAACCGCACAAACAATTCTTCTTTATACCAGTTTTCATTTCTTGTTTTGCGAATTACTGCAGTATGTTCCTTTAAATTATAAGCAAAATTTTTCATCGTCTCTTTATTTTCCCACACGCTGAATGTAGCTTGTTTAATCAAGGGCATTTCCCCAATTCCGTAAGAAATAATTAAGCCTTTTGCAAAAGGCATTTTTGTTGAAACATCCTCAACATTATTCCAAAAATTTTTTAACCGGTTTAATTTTATGGTTGCTCTTGTAAGCACTGCAATTGAACCATCGTGAGCTGTTTGTGTTGATAATTCTCCAAAAACTTTTTTGCCATTCCATAAGCCATGACCTTCAATTGGCTGCAGTAAAAATTCTTTTATATCACAATGAAAAAACCGCCAGTATTTATAAATAAATTGCGGCGCTTTTGTGCTGCTGTCATTTGCGATAAATAATATTGCCCATTGGTTAAGATCAGGATGAATATCGAATGTTCCATTCTTCCCGCTGCCCATTAACTTAAAAAATTTTATTTTTTTATGAATGTATAATGGCAGGCGGAATATTGCCATTGAAAAAAAACCAAATACGCCGGAATATTTTGGATAACGTGCTATAATAAGCGTGCAAAACATTGTATTATTTTCCTGCTGCAAAAAAAATTATGACACATAATATTACAGTCAATATTATAGCTAAAAATACTTTATATTTTTCCCAGCGCTCATTTTTTTGCTGTTGCTGTAATAATACATTTAATTTTTGCTGAAGCCATTCCTGTTTTATATACAAGGGTTGTAACAATAATAGCAATTGTTTTGTTTGATTTGATGATAAGCAGTTAGCTGCTTCAACTATCATTTCAAGAAATTGTTTCAGCATATCATTGTTGGTGCGAAGGAGTAAAGAAATATCTCCAGGTAATAATTGCATAACAGTATACAATAAAGCATCTTTATTTAAGCGAAAAGGATCAGTGGCCTTTATTTGCTTGTTTATTTTATTGATCCTGAGAATTAAGCTTTCAATCGTTTCAATTGGTTTTTGATATTCCTCTGCTGCAGTTAAATGGCGGTCATAATTATATTGCCTTCTGGCTTCTGTATTAGAAAGTACTTTATATGCTTCAGCCATCTCAGAAAATACAGCGGCAGCAATTGCGTCATCTGGATTGCGGTCAGGATGATATTTCATGGCAAGTACCCGGTAAGCATTTTTTATTTCGTCTGCCGATGCAGACGATTTTACATCAAGTATCTTGTAGTAATCTTTTATTACTGCCATCGGTGCGAATGTAAGCGTTATGATAATTTGGTTTGATTCTTATAAATTAGTGTTCTAAAAAATCCTGTTGCAAAGCCTGGTATTTTTACCGGGCTTTTTTGTAAATATTAGTTGTATTTGTTTTAGTGTGTAACTAATGAATTTCCACTTTATCATTATTCACTAATTTCATTCTCTAAATTCTAATCAATGCTCCATAAGAGAATTTTATTTATCAGCCTCCTGCTTATGTTATCAATCAGCCGGTCATTTGCAAAGCCACCAAAAGTTTTAGTATTTAGTAAGATCACTTATTATTATCATGAATCTATTCCCGATGGTATTGCGGCCATTCAGTTGCTTGGTAAGCAAATGCATTTTGACGTTGATACAACAAAAGATGCATCGAAATTTACCGATGAAAATTTAAAGCAATATGCTGCTGTTATTTTTTTAAACACATCTGATACAACAGGTGCGTTATTAAATGATGCACAGCAAATGGCATTGATGCATTTTATTGAATCAGGCAAGGGTTATGTGGGTATACATGCGGCGGCAGATGCAGAGTATCAATGGCCATGGT
>JABDGW010000153.1 GCA_013285855.1 Bacteroidota bacterium | reverse complement strand
ATAATATCATTACGTATCCTAACCCATTCAACAATAATTTTACAGTATCATTTAAACTGCAAAAGAAAGATGATGTACAAGTTGAGATTTATGGTACAGGAGGCAGTCTTATCTATCAAAAGCGTTTTGTAAATCTTAGTGAAGGCAGTAACTCTCTAAATATATTACCGCAAAACAGCCTTTCTTCCGGAGTATATTTGGTTAAGCTAACCTCGCTTAATACAAAAGACAGCAAGGTTTTAAAATTAGTAAAACAATAAAAAGGGTAATTCCGTAATATTAAAGCCATTAGGAAAGTAATTCTTTCCTAATGGCTTTTTTGTAAAATCTTTCTTGCACGATCACGAACAAAAATCACCGCTTTATCAATTTTAAATGTTTGCTTTGTTGAATGCGCTTTACTTTTAGCCTCTTAAACTTAAAATTTAAGTTTAATTTTGATTAACAAATTTTATTAATTATAGATATTAAGTTTGATTGAAAAGCTACCGAAAGCGGGTCTACTGTTAGATATTTAATGTCAAAGACGTATCGTTAAGTATTCATACAACATACAAGCAGCATAGCAGTTCGTTAATAAACTTTAGTAATAAACTAATAATAACTTTTACTGAAGTATCTTATATTTAAATCAGAAAAAAAACAATATGGATTTCGTTTATCTTCTAAGGGTATTAATGAAGAGGAAATGGATAATAGCAGCTTGCGCTATTATTGCTGCAGGTATAGCATGGTATTTTACGAAGGATGAACCACAGCAATATCGCTCAATTTCTCAGGTTTCTACAGGCTTTACTACAAATGATGTAATAAACGTAAAAGAAGACAATAATTTTTTTGAAGCAGATACCAAGTTCAATAATGCTATAGTTACGTTTACATCACCCACTGTAATGAGCCTGTTATCTTACAGTATTGTTCTGCATGATCTTGAAAATCCGTCACAGGCTTTCAGGCTATTAACTGACGAGCAAAAAAAATCGCCGGTTTACCAGGCAGTTAATCTTAACGAGGCAAAAAATGTTTTCAGTGAAAAACTGAATTCGATGAGCGTTCTTACATCTTATAAACCGCAAGAAAAAAAATTGCTCGAGTTTTTAAAATTGTATGGTTATGATTATAATTCTATAGCCAGCAGTTTAAATGTTTACAGGCTTGAAAGAACTGATTATATACAGATTGATTACCGGTCAGAAAATCCTGAGCTTTCCGCTTTTGTGGTAAATAATGTTTTTAAAGCTTTCGTGCGCTATTACAGATTTATTCGTAATGAAAGATCAGAAGAATCAATAGATACATTAAAAAGTTTATTGGAAAAGAAGAGCCAGGATCGTGCACAAAAAAACCAGGCAATTGCATCAACGGGATTATTGAATATTACCGATGCAAGTAAAAGCAGTTTTGATTTAATAAGCACCCTTCAGCAAACACTGGATGATGAACAGGATAAGCTTACTACAAATCAAATTGCCTTAACAAGCGTAAATAACCAGTTGGCGGCGTTAGGTGCACCGGTGCAAACAGTTGATAATAGTGAAGTGTTGGATCTTAAAAGGCAAATGAATGCAGCTAACCAGGCTTATCTTAACAGCGGTTCAACAGATCAGAATTTACTCAATCAATACAATAATCTTAAAGCACAATATCAAAATAAAATAAAATCTGTTGGCAGCAATTTAGGCACATCTTCATCTTTAGATAAATCCACATTGCTTCAAAGAAAAAGTGATTTGGAAGTAAACATTGATGCTGAAAAAATACATATTGCTTCGCTGCAGGGGAAAATAAATCAACTACAGGGAAACGTAAACACCCAGGCAACCAAAAGTGCAAATGCACAAAGCTTATCAAAGGATGCAGACCTTTCAGATAAAGAATATCTGGACTTACTTGAAAAGTATAATGATGCAGTTGACCAAAGTAATGCTTTGGTAAATAATTTTCACCAGATATTAGTAGGACAGCCCGCCATTGAACCCGAACCTTCTAAAAGATTTTTGATTGTTGGAATGGCTGGCATGGCAGCATTTGTTTGCACTATATTAATTATCGTATTCGTTACATATCTTGATTCTTCTATAAAAACTCCGGCTATATTTTCACGTGTGGTAAGCTTAAAGCTTTTAACCATGATAAATTTTACCAGCCTTAAAAACAAAGATCTTTCGCAGGTAGTTGCCAATACTATTACTACTGAAGATGCCGTTGAAAAAAGAAGAGATAATAAATTCAGGGAATCTTTAAGAAAACTCAGGTATGAAATAGAAAACAGTGGTAAAAAAATCGGGGGAAACCGTTAAAGCAGAAAGCCGGATAATTTAAAATTTTAAATTATCCGGCTCATTAACCCTAAAAAACCTTTGTTACTCTTTAATAATTTTTAAAGTTTTATACAAGTTTTGATTATGGAAAATGATTTTAATTATATAAACTCCCGGTGCTAAAGGATTATTATTTATCTGGATTTTTAAGGTATTGGCCCCCTGTACTATATTATCAAATTTGTTTTGATATACCAGCCTTCCACTTACATTGTACATCTGCATATTGATATTATCTGCTTGTGGAGAAACTATTGACAGATTAAAACTGCTGCTAA
>JABDGW010000152.1 GCA_013285855.1 Bacteroidota bacterium | reverse complement strand
TGTATCCGGTTCAAGGGGTGTTACTTTTTCATTTCTGCCGGGATGATTTCTGTTAGTCTCTTCATATTCTTCTTTTGTTTGCAGGCGGTTATCGTCATCAGTAAAAAAGCCATTATCATCTCCTGATTCATCGTTACTATCACCATTTTTATCATTAAAGTTTTCGGAAGCGGGATCAGCATCTCCGTTTTCTTCTGCTAAAAAATTAATGTGCTTATCGCGGTTTGCTTCGCCGAGTGCATCAAGGTGGCGGTCTTTTTGATTAGCCATAAAATAAGTTTATATTCAAGCTGCTAACATTATGCCATTCTGATTAACGGCACTGTAAATAATTCATCGATCAATACAACAAATACAACTTTTACAATTTCTGATATCAACAATTTAATAAACGATCATATTGTTGTTGGCTTTATTGATCTAAGCTATGCAAGGCAATTTGATTTTGGCGGCACTTCGCAATTTGCATTTTCATTGCCGGCAACAACACAAGGCAATTATTTAAAGATCACAAATTTTGCCACCAGCAATGCCATGTTGTATGATTTGACAAATAACAAACGTTATGCTGCCAACACAAACATTGCTGGCACATTGCAGTTTGTATTGCCGCCATCTGCCTTAGACAGAAATTTAGTATTGGTAAGTGAGGATGTTTCGACCATTCATTTTGCAACAAATTTTATACAACGCAATTTTTTAAATTTTGCCACTGCTTCCAATCAAGGCAGCTATCTTATCATTTCAAACAAAATATTAATTGGCACTGATGCAAACGGGCCGGTGCAACAATATGCTGCCTATAGAAACAGTACAACCGGCGGTGTTAATAATGTAAAAATTTATGATATAGATGACCTTGTTGACGAATTTGCTTATGGCATTAAACAACATCCACTTGCCGTAAAAAATTTTTTACGCTATGCTCGAAACACATTTTCTGCCGCACCAAAATTTGCTTTCCTGATTGGTAAAGCTGTAACGTATGATGAATCCCGGATGAACCAGTCATCTGTATATGCAGATAAACTTAATCTTGTTCCAACATTTGGCTGGCCGGCATCAGATAATTTGCTTGCATCAAATGATCTGAATCCTGTACCTGCAACACCAATTGGAAGATTATCTGCAGTAACACAAAATGAAGTAGCGCTTTATCTTTCTAAAGTAAAAGAATACGAAGCAGCACAGCAGGATAATACGCAAACGGTTGCCAATAAAGCCTGGATGAAAACGATTGTACATGTAACCGGCGCAGATGATCCAAATTTAAATGCATCTCTTACTGCAGATTTAAATAGTTATAAAGCTATTGCGCAGGACACTTTGTTTGGCGCTAATGTGTACAGCTTTAATAAAACCACAAGATCATCCGGAACAACCGTGTTAGATGCGTTGATGACTCAATTATTTACAAACGGTATTACATTGCTCAATTATTTCGGGCATTCCTCTGCTAGCATACTGGATTATAATTTAAACAAGCCGCAGGATTATAACAACCCCGGCAAGTATCCTGTGTTTATAGTAAATGGTTGTGATGCGGGTAATATTTTTTCTTTTGATACCACGCGTTTTACTACATATAACTCTTTATCTGAAGCCTGGGTATTTGCACAAAACCGCGGGAGCATTGCATACATTGCCAGCACGCATTTTGGTATAGAATCTTATCTTGATGTATATAATACCGGCTTTTATAATTCTTTCGGCAGAACCAATTACTATGCACCTGTTTCTTATAATTTAAAAGATGCCACTGCTTATCTTATGGCTAAAGCCGGTGATTTTACAGGCACATTGCATGGAGAAGAAAGCGTATTGCATGGTGATCCTGCTATAAAAATAAACGCATCTGCCAAACCTGATTTTGATATTGAAGCGCAAAATGTAGTTATTAACCCAACCTTTGTTTCTGTAGCTGATAACAGCTTTAACGTAAAATGTTATTTCTATAATTTGGGCAAGGCAACCGGTGATTCTGTTTCCGTTTTAATACAAAGAAAATATCCTGATGGAACAACAACTACTTTGTTTTCCAAAAAAATAAAATCAGTTCGCTATTTAGATTCTGTTCAGCTAACTGTACCAATAATTGCAAGCCGTGATAAGGGTCAGAATTCTTTAACAGTTACCATTGATAATGCTGCGCAATATGATGAACTGAGTGAATTGAATAATACAGTTACAACCCAGTTTTTTATTTATGAAGATGAACTAAAGCCGGTTTATCCTTATAATTTTTCCATTGTAAATAAAAGCAATATCAAATTATATGCTTCAACAGCAAATCCTGTTATACCCATGCGTTCTTATACAATGGAAATGGATACAACAGAACTGTTTAATTCTTCTCTTAAAACAACGCAGACAATAGCTTCAGTTGGCGGCGCGCTTGAATTCAATTCAACCATTCCGTTTACTGACAGTACTGTTTATTACTGGCGTGTTGCACCGGTTCCATCCAGCGGCGAATATCACTGGAACACATCAAGCTTTGTGTATTTGCCCAACACTGGTTTTGGTTACAACCAATCGCATTTATACCAGCATTTAAAATCTGTCGGTGACAGAATTTATATTGATAGCTTCAGCCGCAGGTGGACATATACTAATATTTCTTCTGTATTAA
>JABDGW010000151.1 GCA_013285855.1 Bacteroidota bacterium | reverse complement strand
CGGATTCGTATGTATCATTTGCCTGATCAACTCTTCTTACCTGGTTATTTGCACCACCAAATAATTCGCTGCTCATGGTGCGACCTGCATTTTCAATTTCAGGAAAATCATTCATTAATGCTCTTGCCATTGGCGCCGGGAAGCTTACGCCATTATGCACTTCACCATTCTGTTTGTCTTCGCCAATAATCCTGTACACACGATCTTTGTTTGGATTATCCTGATCGTAGCTCAACTCATTTCTTATATACAATGCAATCAGCAAGCATGCTGCAATGCCAATAGCAAAACCACCGATATTAATTGCAGCATACATTTTTTGTTTCTGCATATTGCGTAAAGCAATCTTTAAATAATGTTTAATCATTGAAATATAATTTCTGATGTTTGATTAATTTACTCACTCCGTTCTTAAACTCTTTACAGGATTTGCAATTGCTGCTTTTATTGATTGAAAACTGATTGTTATTAATGTAATCACTATTACCGAAATGCCCGTTATGATAAATACGAATGGTGATATGTTTATACGATAAGCAAAGCTTTGCAGCCAGCTATTCATCAGCAACCATGATACAGGAAATGCAATAATTAATGAGAAAAATATAAGCACTAAAAAATCTTTTGACAACATCGCAGTAATGTTGCTTACCGATGCACCGATCACTTTTCTTATTCCGATCTCTTTTCTTCTTTTTTGCGCAGTAAATGCAGCCAACCCAAACAAACCCAGGCAGGAAATGATAATGGCAAGCGCTGCAAAATATTTTGATAATACAGACACTCTCACTTCTGAATCATATTGCTTTTGATATGCTTCATCCAAAAAATTAAATGTGAATGGAAAACCGGGATTGTATGTTTCATACAAATGTTGAATAGCTGCAATGGTTTGTTGCTGGTGATCTGATCTTATGCGTGTCATTATCTTAAACCATGGATTATTGCCTTCTCTTTGTAAAATCATGTAAGATGGTTTTACCGCTGTATGCAACGATTCAAAATGAAAGTCTTTTACAACACCAATAATTTGTAAAGGATAATCGAAGAGGTGTATTGTTTTGCCAACAGGATCTTTCAAATGCATCACGTTAGCCGCTGCTTCATTCAATATAATTCTTGAAGAATCTGCGCCATACATTTTTGAAAAACTTCTGCCGCTTTGCATTTGCATTCCCATTGTTTCAATAAAATCATAGCCAACACCAAAGCCTTCAAAATAAACATCCGAGTTAGGGTCTTTTCCATCCCAGCTAATGCCACTGTTACCAAAATTCCTTCCCACCATATTATTAAAAGTGAAACTCGCATTCACCACACCGGGAACTTTTTTCAGCTCCGCAATAAATGTTTCTTCAGTGCCTTGTATTTTTCCTTCTGAATCTATTCTTAATATATTCTCTTTATTATAACCGGGATTTGTGTTTTGTATAAATTGTATTTGCTGGTAAATAATAAGCACTGCAATAATTAAAATAGATGATAATGTGAATTGAAAAATTACCAGGCCTTTTCTAGAAACAACCTCTGCAAATGATGTGCTTAGTTTTCCTTTTAAAATAACAAGCGGATTAAATTTTGATAAATATAAAGCCGGATAACTGCCTGCAAACAATCCTGTGAACACAATAACAATTACCAATGTAATAATCATTGATGCATTAAAATGCAAACTGATTTGTTTGCCGGTAATTTGATTAAATGAAGGCAATAACAATAACGTTATTATTATAGCAAAAACAGTTGCAAATAATGTAAGCAACATAGATTCTGAAAGAAACTGGAAGATGAGTTGTTTACGTTCTGCACCTACAACTTTTTTAATGCCTATCTCTTTCATTCGCCTGGATGCTTTTGCTGTAGAAAGGTTCATGAAGTTGATGCAGGCAATTACTAAAATAAAAACAGCGATGAGCGAAAACAATTTTACATATACAAGCCTGCTGCCTGTTTGCTGACCATGATCAAAAGAATTTTCTGCATAAATATTTGAAAACTTTGTAAGGAATAATGTTCGCGAAGTATCTTCAGAATTTGCCCTGACAACACCGGCAATTTTTTTATTTACTGCGTCAGCATCTGTTCCTTTCTTTAACAACACAAAATTGTGCGGACCTAAATTGCCCCATGTTTTTACCCAATGCTGTACATCACCTAAGTAATCAAATGATAAAACAAAATCAAATTGCTGCGACGAATGATACGGCGTTTTTTCAAACACACCCGATACAAAAAAAGTTGTATCCTGCTGAAAGCGTATTGGCTTGCCAATGATGTTTTGTGTTGTACCAAATAATTTGTCAGCAAGCTCATCTGATATTACAATTGAGCTTTTATTTTTCAATACATCATTACTGTTGCCATCAATCAATTTAAAAGAAAAAATATTGAAGTAATCTTTACCTGCATATTGCCCGTTTGCCTTTATGTTTTTATCGCCAACGGACAGCGTATATTTTTGAAACCAGAAAGGCGGCGCCAATGGCGAAGCATAGTAAACCTCGGGAATTTGTTGGGCTAATATTTCGCTCACCATGCCTGATGATTCATCTGATATTGCTGTTTGTCCATTACCGGTTCTATGCTCCATCACTTCATACAAACGATCATTATTTGCAAAGAATTTATCGAAACTCATTTCATCATTTACCCACAA
>JABDGW010000150.1 GCA_013285855.1 Bacteroidota bacterium | reverse complement strand
GCAGAATTCATTAAGATCCATGCAGAATTAAATGTAGATGCATTAAGAAAGATAATCTTTGCTTTGTATTCATAAGTTTTGTTATCCTGCGCATCCAGCACTTCTACACCGGTTGCTTTTTTTGAGTCCTTGTCATACAAAACTTTTGTAACAATACTCCATGGACGCACAGTTAAATTACCCGTTTTCATGGCGGCAGGTAGGGTAGAAGATTGTGTACTGAAATATCCGCCAAACGGGCAACCAAGCCAGCATTTATTTCTAAACTGGCAATTGGTTCTTGCCTGGATTGGCTGAGTGATGTTTGCTGTACGGCCAATGATCATTGCACGGTTGCCTTTATAATAATCTTTGATGCGGGCAGCTACATCTTTTTCTACACAGGTCATATCCATTGGTGGCATAAACTTGCCGTCAGGCAGTTGAGGCAAGCCATCATTATTACCGCTGATGCCTGCAAATTTTTCAACATAATCATACCAGGGTTCTATTTCTTTATATCGAACAGGCCAGTCAACAGCAATCTGGTCTTTTGCATTGGCATCAAAGTCCCAATCACTCCAGCGATAACTTTGACGTCCCCACAATAAAGAGCGCCCGCCAACATGATAACCCCGAAACCAATCGAAGCGTTTTATTTCTGTGTATGGAGAATCTTTATCGCTTGCCCACCAGTCAAGATTTGATTCATTTAAAACATAATCTCTTCTAAGTACGGGGTAATCGTTGATCATTTTCTGCGTTGTTTTGCCGCGGTGCGGAAACTCCCACGGATCAAGCGTTGTGGTTTTGTAATCTGTGATATGCTTTATATCCATACCTCTTTCAAGCATGATCACTTTCAAGCCTTTTTCAGAAAGTTCTTTAGCAGCCCAGCCTCCACTTATACCGGACCCTACTACAATTGCATCAAAAACGTTGTCAGCCATTATTTGTAAATTTTATTGTTTCAAAGAAATTAAAAAGTAAAAATTCAAAAATGAACGGTAACATAAATCTGTACTTTTTACTTTTGATTTTTTGCTTTTGACTTATAATCACACATCACATATTTCAATTGCTTTTTTTAGGGAAGCCGGCTTATCCTGTGCTGCGGGAATAAATTCCTGCGCTACATAGCCTTTAAAACCTGTTGCAACTATAGCACGCATTACTGCAGGATAATATAACTCCTGCGTATCGTCTATTTCATGCCTGCCAGGAACGCCGCCGGTATGGTAGTGGCCGAAATATTGGTGGTTATCGTTGATTGTTCTTATTACATCACCTTCATCAATTTGCATGTGATAAATATCATATAACAATTTGAAGTTTGGTGAGTTTATTCTTTTACATAATTCAACGCCCCATTTATGATTATCGCACATATAATCTTTGTGATCAACCTTGCTGTTCAGCAATTCCATGTGAACTGTCACACCATTGTTTTCTGCTAATGCAACGATTGGCTTCAATCCTTCCACACAATTTTTTAAGCCTGTTTCATCATCCATTCCATCGCGGCTGCCGCTAAAACAAATAACGTCTTTATATCCGTTTTGTTGAATGATAGGAATGGCTTCTGTAAACTGTTGTGTTAATAACGGATGATATTCTGTATGATTCCAACCCTTTGTTAAACTGATCTCTCCGTTTGTATAGCACATCGAACTGTAGATTCCATACTTCTGCAATGTTTGAAAATCTTTTGGTGCAATAAGATCAATTGCATTAAAACCGATGCTTTTTACAAGCTTGCACAAGTCATCAAGCGGAAGAAAATTATACGT
Source organism: Bacteroidota bacterium (assembly GCA_013285855.1). Taxonomy (GTDB): domain Bacteria; phylum Bacteroidota; class Bacteroidia; order Chitinophagales; family Chitinophagaceae; genus Parafilimonas. The sequence continues at coordinate 937 of JABDGW010000150.1, read as the reverse complement.
CCACTGGCAAACAGAATGATTGATATTCCCTTTTAGTTTCAATGGTTTGCTTTTATCTGATATATTCATATTGCCTGCAAATAATTTTGACATTGGCAAAGCAACAGAACCTGTGGCCAGGGTTTTTATTACGTTTCTTCTGTTTGTCATTATTGATCTTCGTATGGATTTGCAATAGCAGCATTTGCAACAGGAAGTGGCTTTGTATTCCTTGACTTCATATACACAAACAATATTGCAAACGCTACAATTAATATTAAAGGTATAACCAAAGTTGTATTAATGATATGCGGACCGGCCAATGCTTTTGCATTATTTAGAGTATTAGCCATATCAGAGCCGGCCGGTGCAGCATTATAAGCAGCAACATCTGCCCCTGCAGGTAATTGAGCAGCTACCAGCCTGTCATAATATCCGCCCATAAATATCATATAGATTGATACTGCAAACATACCAGCACCGCCCATAAAATTTAAACCCACGGCACCTGTTTCAGGCAAATTTTCTGAAACAAAACCCAGCATTGTTGGCCAGAAATAACATACGCCCATTCCAAAAACAACGGCACCAACAAAAAGCATATTGCCTGTAGAATGACCTAAAAGATATAAACCTAAAGCCGCCAAAATTGCTGACATTAATAATACACCTTGCGGCGAAAGCCTGTGTACAACAGGTTCTGCTAATCCGCGGCCTATAACCATTATGCCTGTTTCAATGGTTAATAAAAGAATAGCGTTGTTTGTTACATTTTTCAATAAAACATCAATCCATTGGCCGGTAAATAATTCTGTTATTGCGGTGCCAAACATAAGAATAATCATTACTATAAACAGCGGTTTTAATAATGACTTATACATTTGAGAAGTACTGATGCCGCTGGCAACTCTTTCTGTAACGGGAAACTTAAGCCTGAGAAATAAAATTCCATACAAAA
>JABDGW010000149.1 GCA_013285855.1 Bacteroidota bacterium | reverse complement strand
TTGTTTTGCTTCGCGATTTGCCATGTAACATCGTTTAAATCATGGCTCATTACGCCTTCAGGCGCAATAGTATTAGTTAAATCAATCTCACCACTATCATTGATAAATTTCTTTGCAAAATCAGGGTGATGAAGCGCTGAATCAATATTCTTTAAAACTTGCAAATGATAATCGTATTGTTCTTCTTCCATATTCTTATTTTCAATCAACTCATCTTTTAGTTCATGCATTATCTCGCTTGTTCTTTTTTTATCATCCAGGTTATTGATGAATTCAGTTACAACTAATGCGAGGATTACACTAAATACTATCAGCAAACATTCACCTAAATATTCTTTCCAGTCGCGTTCAACTCTAACTATTGGATGTTTTATATTTTCTTTTATAGGCTTTTTTGATTGCATGCAACAAGGCTTTTATGCTTGATTTTCCGGTCTTAAACTTCTCACCGTTTTACCAGCCTGCCACATTTCGCTTTCACGCAATTCTTTTAATTCTTCATTTAATTTTTCACGATAATCTGTTTGTGAATTGCTATCAATTGACCGCTGGCTTTCTTTACCTGCAGCAACGCTTTCATACAATTCTTTAAATACAGGCGCTGTTGCATCGCGAAAACGTTTCCACCAATCCAAAGCACCGCGTTGTGCTGTTGTTGAACAATTAGCATACATCCAGTCCATGCCATTTTCTGCAACTAATGGCATTAGTGATTGTGTGAGTTCTTCTACCGTTTCATTAAATGCTTCTGAAGGTGAATGACCTTTATCTCTCAGTACCTGGTATTGTGCTGCAAATATTCCCTGTATCGCGCCCATTAATGTACCGCGTTCTCCTGTTAAATCGCTGTACACTTCTTTCTTAAAATCAGTTTCAAATAAATAACCACTGCCAACTGCAATACCAAGAGCAATTACTCTGTCTTTTGCTTTGCCCGTTGCGTCCTGGAAAATTGCATAAGAACTGTTTAAGCCGCGGCCTTGTAAAAACATTCTTCTTAATGAAGTGCCGGAACCTTTTGGTGCAACTAAACACACATCAACATCTTTTGGTGGAATAATATGTGTTTGTTCATTGAATGTAATTCCAAAACCATGAGAAAAATATAAGGCCTTTCCTGCAGTTAAATGTTTCTTCACTGTTGGCCATAACTGAATTTGCGCAGCATCGCTCAATAAATAACAAATAATTGTTCCGCGTTGTAATGCTTCTTCAATTTCAAATAATGTTTCCCCTGGAACAAAGCCATCGTTCACAGCTTTATCCCATGTTTTAGAATTTTTACGCTGACCAACAATTACATTAATGCCATTATCGCGTTGGTTCAATGCTTGTCCCGGCCCCTGGACGCCGTAGCCAATAACTGCTACAATTTCATTCTTTAAAACTTCCTGTGCTTTGCTAAGCGGAAATTCTTCGCGTGTTACTACGTTTTCTTCCACGCCGCCAAAATTTAGTTTTGCCATTTGATAAATTAAAAATTGAGAATTAAAAATTAAAAATATTATGTCTTTTAAATTTCGATTTATTATGCTTTTATTTTTTCATTAAAGGAAATCTTGTTATTGAATGGGGTCATTTACTGTAAATGCCAACGGAAGCTTCGCATAGGCATTACATTGTAAATACTTCATCCTGCTGATTCAGGAATTCATTTTCTATCAATTCACCAGCTGGTTGTGATTCCTCAAACTCTTTTAATTTTTCATGAAAGCCATTACTGTCTTTAATGATAGCAATTCTTGCACTGCGCACAAATTCTATCAATCCAAATGGTTCAAGTGATTTAATTAAACCTTCAACTTCTTCACGGTGACCGGTTGTTGCAAACACAGTATAATCTTTTCTTATTACCACAACAGTTGCACCTTTTTCACGCAACAGTCTTTCCACTTTTACTTTTTCAGCAATAATATCTGTAGGCACTTTATACAAAGCCATTTCCTGCCAAACCAGTTCATCATTTGTGTTATAATATGCTTTTAAAACTTCCACCTGCTTTTCAATTTGCCTGCATAGTTTGCGCACTACTTCTTCCGTTTCATTTATAACAATTGTAAAACGATGTACATTTTCGCTTTCAGTTGGGGATGTGTTTAAACTATCAATATTTATTTTTCTTCTGGTGAAGATGATCGCTATCCTATTCAGTAAACCAACCTGGTTTTCTGTATATACTGTTATAGTGAATTCCTGTTTCATAACTAATCTTTAAATTATTTTCTTATAATGCTCAACTGTTGGAAACGGTTCATAAAAATGACGCAACAAATTTTTCCATTCAGTATACTTATCATTTTTTCTAAATCCTTCTGTATGGTCTTCCAATGTTTGCCATCGAACAATCAATAAATATTTATCTTCTGTTTCCAAACATTTCACAACTCATGTTCTATATAAACTTTCATTGAATTGATAATTGGTGATGCTTTATCAAATGCTATTTCAAACATTTTACTTTCATCCTTCTTAATATTTAAAACAGCTATTTCTGTTATCATCAATTAATCCTGTAAATCTTTTAATCATTCAAATTCCGGTTCTGACTATTTCAATCTTATCTCGGCAACACTGCACCCTTGTGGCACCATTGGAAATACATTGTTCTCTTTTCCAACCATTACTTCCAGTAAATAAGCGCCTTTATGATTCAACATTGTTTGCAATGCATGCTTTAAATCTTTTCTGTCTGAAACACTTTGTCCGTCTATATAATAACCTTTTGCCACCTGCACATAATCAGGGCTTGTAATATTCACGAATGAATATCTTTTGTCATTGAACAATTGCTGCCATTGACGA
>JABDGW010000148.1 GCA_013285855.1 Bacteroidota bacterium | reverse complement strand
ACGGTAAAACTGCTGCAACCCAGGAAGCTGGTAAGAAAACACGTCGTGGCCGTAGTGCTAAAAAACCTGCAACACCACAAGCTGCCACAGAAATTAATGAGCCTGCAATTACAGACGCAATTGTTGTTGAAGAAACAAAATCTCCGGTTGAAGGCGAAACAAATATTGAGCAGGGAACAGAAGAATAAATTATTTTCAACTCTATACAAAGGCAAAGCTTTAAAGCTTTGCCTTTTTTATTTTGATTTTTAAAATAACTAAGCCAGCTCGCTTACCCGGTTAATATTCAATATAATAATGCTTCTTTATTTAATGAACGATTACCCTGCAGGCCGCCACTATGTATAAACATAATGTTTGAGCCGGAAGTAAAATAGTTATTTTCTAAAAGATTGTAAACAGCATATAATGCTTTTGCTGTATAAACAAAATCTAAGGGTAAAGAATGCTTTAACCATGTTTTATTCATGAAATCAATTAACTGTTGTGTATGTTTTGCATAACCTCCAAAATGATAATCGTGTAAAATTTTTATACGATCTTTTGATTTATCATTAACCAAAGAAAGCATTTCATTTTCCAGGCGAAAATTATTTTTCATTACACTTATACCAATACATTGCTGGTGTTGCATACTTGCATTAGCAATACCGGCCAGCATTGTTGCAGTGCCTGCGGCACAAATAATATAATTGTAATTTGAAAGATTTGTAACCAAATTTAAAATTTCTGCAGCGCCTTTAGCACCAGGTTTTCCGTAACCACCTTCGGGTATAAAAAATACTGAAGCATTTTCATGAATAATATTTTGCCTGTTTGAATAAGCAGCACGGCTTAAAAATCTAAGCTGCGTATTCAATGCCTGTGCATCTGATAATGTTTGAGAATAGTGTTTTGGTTCTTCACCTCTTATGAAACCAGTACATGGTATATTTTGTTTTTTGCAGGCATAAGCTGTTGCAAGTATATGGTTGGAAAAAGCGCCACCGAATGTTGCGATAGAAGTGTAATTATCTTCAATTGCCTGTTGCAGATAATACTTTAATTTAAACCATTTATTACCACTTACAACAGGATGTATTTTATCAAGCCTTAGTATATCAAGCCGAATATTTAAATCTTTAAAACACACATCATCTATTTGCTGAATAAAAATATTTTGTACACTTAACTCATCCAGCATATTCATAAGCAAAATTAAAGCTTATGCTTTTTAATAAATTTATGCCGGAACTTTTCTTGGTTTTTCTCTTTCCCAAAAACGATGTTGTGCAATTGCGGCAATAAATTGCTTAGACAGTTTACCGGCATCATTACCAATAATAATTCCTTCTGTCATTACTGTATCATCACTGTTATCTTCAGGAAGTTTTCTGCCGAAATATGTGGCTTTTAAAACCTGCAATGCATCTGTATCTGCAGCAATTGCTTTACAATGTTTAAATGCTTCATTTAAAAAATGAATCGCATCAGGTTCTGCTTCTAATGTAGCAACACTGTTTGTGCCGCCGGGCACATACACTGCATCATAAAAAACAGAAGCAGCAGTAAGAAAAGATTTTGCAACAGGAATGCTTGTATCATTTTCACCAATAACAAAACCGAGTTTTGGAGCGATCACTTCGCACAAAGCCCCTTGTTTGATTAATGCATTCTGCAAGGTTGCTATACTGTTTTCATTCACACCATCTGCAGCTAGTATTGCGATCTTTCTTGTTTGAATACTGTTGTTGCGTGATGAAAGCACCATGCTTAACGCAGTTGATTTATCTAATGAACCTTCTCTCACAATTGATCTGTATTTTTCTTTATCCGCATCTGCCGGCACGATTTGATTCAAAGGCGTTTCTAATTTTTTTGGAACATGCATGCCAACACAATAAGCTACTTCGCCTGCAAGACCTTCATCAATCTGCGATAAGAAATACAACATCCTTTCTCGTATAGAAGTAAGTTCCACTTTACTCAATTCAAAACTTAGTGCTTGTCTTATATGTTCTTTTTCCGGTTCTGTCTGGCTATTGAAAAACAATTTTGCCTGGCTGAAATGATCAAAGAAACTTGCACTTCTGTCACGCACTTTTCTTGCATCAATTTTTTCAGCATAACTTGTAAAACCACCCTGCATCATGCCAGCCTGGAATGGACAACCACTGCTCATTCCATTCGGGCTATGTGCAGTTTTACCTTTATTTATTTGCTGCCGCATGTAACCATCACGCTGGTTATTATGTACTGGTGCAATTGGGCGATTGATAGGAATTTCATGAAAGTTTGGTCCACCTAATCTTATCAATTGCGTATCGGTATAAGAGAACAAACGACCTTGTAATAAAGGATCATTTGTAAAATCAATACCGGGAACTATATGGCCTATGTGAAAAGCGACCTGCTCTGTTTCTGCAAAAAAATTATCAGGATTTCTGTTCAATGTTAATGTACCAATTCTTCTCACAGGCACTAATTCTTCCGGAATTAATTTAGTTGGATCAAGCAGATCAAATTCGTATTTATGCTCATCTTCTTCAGGCACTATCTGCACACCAAATTCCCATTGAGGAAAATCTCCGTTCTCTATTGCTTCCCATAAATCGCGGCGATGAAAATCCGGATCTTTTCCTGAAATATTCTGCGCTTCATCCCATGCCACTGCATGAATGCCTAATAAAGGTTTCCAGTGAAATTTTACAAAGCATGCTTTACCTTCTGCATTTACCAAACGAAAAGTATGCACGCCAAAACCTTCCATCATCCTGTAACTTCTTGGCAGGGCACGATCACTCATCACCCACATGATCATGTGTGCAGATTCAGGAGTATTCGAAATAAAATCCCAGAAAGTATCATGGGCAGAAGCCGCTTGCGGAATCTCGTTATGAGGTTCAGGTTTTACTGCGTGAATAAGATCAGGAAACTTAATAGCATCCTGGATAAAGAATACAGGAATATTATTTCCAACCAAATCAAAATTGCCTTCTTCGGTATAAAACTTTACAGCAAAGCCAC
>JABDGW010000147.1 GCA_013285855.1 Bacteroidota bacterium | reverse complement strand
GCCCGCCGGTGCAAAATCACTTGCCATTGTATTACACGATCCTGATGCGGCCAGGGAAGGTGGCTTTACACACTGGGTGGTGTATAACATTGATGTTGCCAATAAAAATATACCTGAAAATTTTAAAGGGGGAGAACAGGGATTGAATGGCGCCGGTAAGCCGGGGTATAAGGGAATGTGCCCACCCACAGGAGAGCATCACTACCATTTCATTGTGTATGCGCTTGACATTACACTGAATGCAGATGCAAAAACAGATAAGGCAGCATTGGAAAAAAGCATACAGGGACATATTCTTGCACAGGGTGAACTGGTGGGTCTGTATAAAAAATCAAAGCAGTAAAATATAATGCAGATCATAATAACTGCCGCTGTTGTTTGTCTTAGCAGTTTATATGTTTGCAAGCGGATTATCTATTAAAAATAATACTTCCGTTTTGTTGGTCGGCGACCAACAATGGCAAGACGCCGCTCTTGTTGGTCGCTGACCAACAATTCTTATTTCCAGCTTAGTCTTCCGACTAAGTCGCAGCGTAAAGAAATCCCTGACGAAGACCCTGCTAAGCCTGAAAGCGGATCATCTATTAAAAATAATAGTTCCGTTTTGTTGGTCGGCGACCAACAATGGACAAGATCATAATAACTGCCGCTGTTGTTTGTCTTAGCAGTTTATATGTTGCAAGCGGATCATCTATTAAAAATAATAGTCCATTTTGTTGGTCAGCGACCAACAATGGGCAAGTAAAATATAATTATCCTGTACCTGGGGTAGTCTCACGCCTAAGTGCTGCCACCATCACGTTTTATTTATATACCTGAATCAGCATGAGTTTGCTTTTGTGAAACAGGACTTTAAATGCCATCGTTGTTTTACTTTAAATGGCGTAATACTTGTATAATTACCCACTTAACAGTTTATTAATGCAGACGTTTAACCACAACAAATCCTATGCTGCCAACACGGACGAGCAATCCTTATCTATTGATTTACTGCGGGGATTTAAAGTACATATTAAAAAAGAAAAGGCATTGGTGATCTTAAATAACATACCATCACAGCACAAAATAATGTTAAGTGCTGAGCATTATACCGGCTGCTATTTTGTTATTGGGGAATGCGATGTTCCCTTATTTTCTTATATGGCCAATATTTATAACGCACCTTTTGAAGTGGTGCCTGTTGCTGATATAATAACACTACATGATGCTAAAAACCCTTTTTCTATCTCCGGCGATAAAGAACTTTCCGGTGTTTTATTTTAATAGATAAGAATGATTACACATATCCCTGTCCGTACAATTACTATTGGTATTTGTTTTGATTTATATAACAGCATCAGCGCTTCGAATTCTGACACAGTCAATACCCGGGATTAATGGCTCAAAACTTTACTACCCAACAACAAATAACCGCCCTGCACAAAAGTATTGAACAGGAAGAGTCTGCTTATATAAAAGCATTGGAGGAAGGCCAATGTAACAGTTACCTGCAAGCGATAACCGGTAAACTCATTAAGCTTATGATCATATTGGAATGTGTGTACAACATACACATGAAAAAGGACAAGATCATTATATTGAAAAGAATCGAATTTGCAGATAAGTATACCCACAAGGCTGAACCTGAAAACCTGGTGAGGGAAACGTCTTAATAAGGGTGTGCATACTGATGCCACCGGTTTCTCATGTCTTGCTTAGTCTTCCGATTACGTCTCACCGGCCATAGTGGGGATGATATTCATTAACCATCTTTAAGAATTTTTACTCTTGATCCTGTTATACCGGCCCCAAGTGAAATTAAAATGTAACATAGTACCGCGGTCTTTGGCATCCATGCAGCAAACGTGAGTGGAATAATGGAAACAGGGCATAGTATAAGCGCAATTGCGTTAAGTTTTTTCAATAACTGCACGCTGATGCCTGTATGCACATAATTCTTTTTCCGCGCTCTTTTAATAATAGTATAATACAATACCGGAACTAATACTGAAATTATACCAAACATAAAAACACCCGCTGAGTTATTTGGATAATCACCCATAACAACTGTTGGAAAAGGAAGAAAGCAAATAAGTAATAATAAACCATTGTTAAGCCAGAGCATCGTATTATCAACTTTGATAAACAGCTTAAACATTTGATTGTGATTAAACCAACGAATCGCGATAAAAAAAAAGCTAAGGAAAAAACTGATAAACTTACTTTTTATACTGAACAAGGCATTCCAAAGTGTAGCGTTGCTAACTACTTCGGGTAATTTAGGAAGTCTTAATTCCAGTACCAGTAAAGTAAGTACAATAGCAAACACACCATCACTCAGCATGATAACACGTTCGTTGCGGTGAAAACGTTCGAAAAAAACTTCTTTCTCCATATAATAATTAAAAAAAATTAAGGCTTTTTATATTGTCTGCGCTCACCAGGTATTGCCGATCACCTGTTCCTGGTTTTAAAAGCTGGCATTAAATTTATATATATATTAGGTTTACGCTATAAAATAATATTATTACCATGAAAAGAATTTTTGTCATCGCATTGGCAGCCGCATCGTTCACGGCCTGCAATAGCACTAATACAAGTAGCACAAACGCAGATACCACTATTACAGATACAATGACTACCGTTCCTGTAGTAACGGATACTGTTACAACTATTACTTATACACCTGCGGAAGGAGATGTAATATACAAGGATAGCAAGGTGTATGTTATGAAAAACGGCGCCTGGGTTGAAGCTGATCATGATATAACATTAGACAATGGTGTGGTGGTTTACAGAACCGGTACCGTAAAAAAGGATAAGAAAGAAATAAAACTTAAGGAAGGCGAAATGGTAAACAAAACAGGAAATTTCTTTGATAGAACAGGGCATGCTATTGCAAATGCGTGGGATGATACCAAGGATGCTGTGGAAGATGCCGGTAACGCAGTGGGTAAGACCGCAAAAAAAATCGGAAAAGAAATTGACACTGCTGTAAGTGGTAAACATAAATAGTTATCCCCGCATTGTTGATTGCTGAATAACAATTTAATTTCCTGCCAGCCATTGTTTTCTCCCGCCCTTGTTGGTCGCTGACCAACAATTCT
>JABDGW010000146.1 GCA_013285855.1 Bacteroidota bacterium | reverse complement strand
ATACCAATACAAAATCTGATTGTGGCGGAGGTACGGTGTACCTTGAAAGAGTAAAGGAATCAGATTTTCATAAAGAAGATTTTTTGCTGAAGAAAAAACCGGTAACAGTTCCTTCAACACAAAATAACAATAAGCCGGCTATTGCACCGCCTGTTGTAAATGATGTTTCCAAAGCAAATGCAAAAAAATTACAGTCAGCTTTGGGTGTGCCTGCAGATGGCACTGTTGGTCCTAAAACTTTGAGTGCGCTCAAAAAGAAGTTGCCTGATTTTAATGATAAAGTAGATGTAAGCGATTCTGATCAGATAAATGATCTCATTAACCAGATAAAAAAAGCAAATGCAATTACAGTTAAAAAAACACCACCTGCAAATTCATCAACACAAAATAAAACACAATCCCCGGCGATAATAAAAAAAGATACTATTGCTAAAACAGTTCCTTCAATTCCGCCAAAACAGGAGCAGGTAAATAACCTTCCTGAGAAAAAAATAATTCCAATTCCTGATGTAATTAAAACAAGAAGTAACCCGCTTATAAAAGCAATTACAACAAACTCAAGCGATATTAAAGTAGAATTGTATGACAACGGAGAAATTGATGGAGATACAATAACAGTATATGATAATAACGAAGTCATCGCCTGGAAAAAAGGCTTAACCGATAAGCCAATTACGCTTAATCTAAAAGCAGATGCAAATACGCCTGTACATGAATTTGTAATGGTAGCTGATAATCTCGGCGCTATTGCGCCAAACACTGCGCTGATGATCATTACAACAGGTGGTAAACGCTACCAGGTATTTATATCGAGCGATAAACAAAAGAATGCAAAAGTTATAGTGAATTATAATCCTTAATAAAATTTGTTTTCCGGATTTTTACAGTTGAATTTGCAAAATGAATTTTGAAAACACGCTTGCTTTTGCGCAACAGCTTGATGACAACGATGCGCTAAAACATTTTAGAAAAAAATTTTTATTCCCGAAGCATAAAGAAAAAGATTGTATTTATTTCACCGGTAATTCTCTCGGTCTGCAGCCAAAAAATACTTCAGAAGAAATACAAAAAGTTTTAGATAACTGGGGCTCGCTTGCAGTGGAAGGGCATTTTAAAGGCAATGAACCCTGGATGCATTATCATGATCACTTAACAAAACCGCTTGCAAAAATTGTTGGTTGTTTGCCGCATGAAAATGTGGTAATGAATTCGCTTACTGTGAATATTCATTTGATGATGGTAAGTTTTTACCACCCTACAAAACAACGCTATAAAATTATTTGTGAAGCAAAAGCTTTTCCTTCTGATCAATATGCATTTGAATCACAGGTAAAGTTTCATGGTTTTAATCCTGAGGATGCAATTATAGAAATAAAACCCCGCGAAGGTGAACACACAGTAAGAACTAAAGATATTGTTTCAGTGATTGAACAACATGCCGATGAAACTGCATTGGTTTTATTTAGCGGAATTAATTATTATACCGGTCAATATTTCGATATAAAAACTATTACGCAAGCTGCGCATGATGCCGGTACTTATGTTGGTTTTGATCTTGCACATGCAGCCGGTAACGTTGAATTAAAACTGCATGAATGGAACGTGGATTTTGCATGCTGGTGCACATATAAATATTTGAATTCAGGACCCGGTGCAGTTTCAGGTGCTTATATTCATGAGCATTTTGCAACAGATAAAAACTTTCCAAGGTTTGCAGGCTGGTGGGGAAATAATAAGCAAACACGTTTTAAAATGGAAAAGGATTTTGATGCAATTGCAACTGCAGAAGGCTGGCAATTAAGTACGCCGCCCGTTTTATTGTTAGCGGCGCACAAGGCTTCGCTTGATATTTTTGAAGAAGCAGGCATTGATAATCTGCATACAAAAAGAAAAACATTAACTGCTTACCTGCATTTTATTTTGAATAACATCAATCAAAAAAATAATAAAAAAATTATTGAAATAATTACGCCTGTAATGGAAGAGGAACGTGGCTGCCAGGTTTCTATGCTGATACAAAAAAACGGCGCAGCAATTTTTAATGCATTAACAGAAGAAGGTGTAATTGCTGACTGGCGGGAACCGAATGTAATTCGTGTAGCACCTGTGCCTTTGTATAATAGTTATGAAGATGTGTGGCAGTTTGGAAATATTATATCCGATATTCTGCAGGCATAATCAGGAAAATTTTCTTCCAATCAATTGCATCACTTTTTCTTTATAATTTATGCCGATAGGAATTGTTTCTTTTGAAGTTTCGATAATATTTCCATAAATACTTTTTATACGGTTAACAGAAACAATATATGATTTATGTACGCGGATAAATTTATCTGCCGGTAACAATTTTTCCATCTCACTCATTGTTTGAAGTGTTACAAGTTTTGAATCTGCAGTACATATTTTCAGATAATCTTTCATGCCTTCTATATAAATGATATCAGTAAAATTTATTTTAAAATATTTGCCGCTGCTTTTTATGTAAATATGATCGGTTAATATATTTTCACTTTCATGCTTTATTATTTTTGCTTCAGCAACCTTATTAATTGCCTTTAAAAATCTTTCGAATGAAATTGGTTTAAGCAGGTAATCTATAATATTGAATTCATAACTTTCAATTGCATATTCTGCATATGCTGTTGTAAGAATTACAAGCGGTGGATTTTTAAGAGTTCTTAAAAAATTTAAGCCTGTCATTCCTGGTAATTGTATATCGAGAAAAATAAGATCAACCTGCCTGCTGGTTAAAACTTTCTGTGCTTCCAAAGCATTATTGCAAATGCCGGTTAATTCAAAGCCTTCAGCTCTTTGTAAATGAGACTGGATAACATTTTGCGCCAGTTTTTCATCTTCAACTATTATGCATTTTATCAAGCGAAGCGTTTTTTATAATCAATGAAACGGTAAAAGCATTATTGCTTAAAATTACATCAAGCGTATGAGAATCAGGATACAGGCTTTCGAGTCTTTTCTTTGCATTTTTTATGCGCAATTCACTTGTTCTGCTTTGCTCCTTTTCAGTTTGAATTATATTAAGCGCATAAGAGGTTGGATGCAATAGTTCCAAAATGCTTTTGCTTGTTTTAATGC
>JABDGW010000145.1 GCA_013285855.1 Bacteroidota bacterium | reverse complement strand
TTAAATGCGTTTAAAAACATCCCGGTAACTTATGTAAATCTTCATTGGTATGAGCCAATGAAAGGTATGACCAGGACCACCGGTGTATTGCAGGTGCTTTGTAATTATATCACGCAGCAAACAGGAAAAAAAGTAATTACAAATGAAACAGGTGTTAAAACTGATTCATCATTTGTAACAATGCTGATGAAACAATGGAGCAGCATTCATCCTGAATATTGTATTTTTTGGGATGGAATAGGATCAAACAGCGGGCAACCTTTAACATCTATACACAGTGATTTATTAGCTACTGGTATTGCTTTCAGAAATGCCGTTGCAGGTGCAAATTCATGTACTACATCTATTACCGTATCACCTGCTGATTTTGTTAATGCCTGCAGTGGAGATAATATTATTATTACTGCTTCAAAAGGTTTCAGCAATTATAAATGGAGTAACGGGGATACTTCTCAAACTATCTCAGTAAAAGCCACAGGCAATTATTCAGTAATATCACATCAAAAGAATTGTATATCGTTCTCTAATTCGGCCGCAGTTTTTATGAATGTATTACCGCAAAAACCTTCCGTCACTTCAAATCCTTCAACATCATTAGAAGTATGTCAAAACAAAAATGTGCAGCTTCTTGCATCAACTGCTTTAACTCATTTGTGGAATACCGGTGAAATCACTAAAAATATTTTTGTAAGCAACACAGGAAAATATTATGTAACGGTTTCCGATGCCAACGGTTGTAAAAACACAAGTGATACAATAAAGGTCAGTTATCAAAATTGTAATGCCCCATCACATTTAACTGTAAATGGTATTGCAACAAATAAAGCCACTCTAAATTGGGATACTGTGTCTTGTTCAAGCGGCTATCAAATTCAATATCGCTTAAAAGGCGTTTTGCCCTGGACAACTTCGCAGGTTGTAAGCAGAATAACGTCATCAAGAACTATATATGGTCTTACGCCGGTTGCAGTTTATCAGTGGAGAATACTAACGTATTGCAGGTATGTGCCGGACACTGTTACAAGTGAATATATAAACGGGCCTGAGTTTACAATTCTTTCATCACTAAATCATTTAAACTCAGTGACGGAAAATTTAAACACTCCGCAAATAAAAATTTTCCCGGTACCTGCAAAAAACGTTGCAACAATTTCATTAAGCCGTGTTACCAATGGTTTGAAAATAATCTTAACTGATATTTATGGAAAAACTTTGTGGCAAAAAGAAAATATTACTGAGAATAATATAAAGTTGCCGGTCGCTGGTTTAGCAAGCGGCACTTATATAATCATTGTTCAGGATAAAGAGAACAACCAAACACTAAGATTAATTAAAGAATAAGAAAGGCAGTACATTAAAAACAATCGCATGTTGCAATATACAAATTGAGATGACTTTTACTATACGCTGCAAAAAGATTAACTATTTTTCCTGAAATGTATGTTTTAGTATTACGGATGTTGCGGAGGCATTCCGCTATCGCGGTTATTAAATGTTGGCAATTGTTTTTGTTGAGAATTTGAAAAGTTTTTTAGATTATAGGTAAACGTAAGCAACACATAACGCGTTAAAACTTTTGTTTGCACATCTTGAATATAATTCTCGGTTACATTTCTTACAATGCTTACATTTTGATTCAGCAGATCATATACACTTACCCTGAATTCTGCCTGTTTATTCTTCAAAAATTGTTTTGCAATAGCTGCATTCAATAATGGGACAGAAGTATTATAACCTGCGGCACGGCCGGTATATGCAGTGTAATTAAAACTTGCATTTAACAACCATCCTGATTTTGTATAATAAGTTGCATCAACATCTAACAAATGAGAAAAATAATGTTGATCCTCATCTGGCTGCACAGAATACAAAGCAATATTATAGGTTGGTGTTGCAGAGAAATTCATATCAAAATTCTGCTTCAGGTTTGTTGTATATTTTATGCTTTCACCAATTGTATAATTCTGCGTATAATTTACAACATCGTTTATCATATTCACGCTGCGGTTATCAGTTAAGTTTGTAGTGAAGTTTAAGTTTGATTTGGGTTTCTTCAATTGAAATCCATAATTAAAAAATGCAGAAATATTATATGTGCCGTTAAGATTTACATAGCGTATTGTATCAACACCTGTCAAAGGATTTGTTACAACATTACTTACAATATTGTTATCAACCACACTTGTATTAACCGATGCAAAAATGTTGCTGAAATGAACATTATCGAATGAATTATACAATGCCCTGAATGAATGTGTGAATGATTGTTTCAAATCAGGATTGCCGATTACTACATTCAATGGATCGCTGTTATCAATCACAGGTTGCAGTTGCGTTACATCTGGTTGACCAGTTCTGCCTGAATAATTAAAACGAAGATTGGAAGTTTTAGTAAAGCGATATGTAAAATTCGCTGTTGGATACATGTTTGTATAATGTTGCGTAAGCGTAATATCTTTTGTATTATTTATGCTTGTAAGATCACCAAACTGAACACCGTTGCCAAAACTCAAATTCATTTTATCGCTTTGAATTCGATAATTAAGCGTAACACGATTTGATGCATAAGTGTTTGTATAGTTATTGGTAAGCAAAGAATCAATTGTTGTAAACTTTTGCGTAGCGCTGTCAAAGTCGTACGTTAATTTATCAGAAGTATTTTTATTGTACGTGTAATTATAATCCAGTTCAAGCTGCGAATGTTTGCCAACCGGTTCTGTGTATGCTGCTGTTATACTTAAGCCCTGCGCTTTTGTAGTTGATGTGTAATGCTGATTGACTGTATTTGCAGAATCAATTCCATTATTGTAATAATCTGTAATTGAAAAATTATCCCCGTTGCCTTTATTTGAATTACCGCTTCCATTCACATCCAAAGAAAAAGTTCTTCCTTTCTTTCTAAAACGATGGCGATATAACATATCAACATTGCCGTTAAAACCTTCATTGTAACTGTCTGCCGTTGCATTCGCTTTATTTAATAAACTATCCAGCCCTTGTGTTGTACTTGTTATTGAATTTGAATTATTCGTTGTTCGTTGGTAAGAAATATTGGGGCGAATGATCAATGAATTCAAGGAATCAAACTGCGTTTCAATA
>JABDGW010000144.1:2956-3103 GCA_013285855.1 Bacteroidota bacterium | reverse complement strand
AAATACAAATAACACAGTACAAATACAACCAGGCGTACACATTCAAAATACAGCTAACAGTACTGCATTTTCATGGCAGCAGTTTAGGCAATGGATGTTTTGGCTGTACTGGTTTGGCGTAATTGTTTTTGCTTTTAACTTTCTTGC
>JABDGW010000144.1:0-2833 GCA_013285855.1 Bacteroidota bacterium | reverse complement strand
CAAACCATCATACTGTTTTATCGTGCTTACACAAATCCTGTAATAAAAGATGGCATGTTTCGCATTGTGGAAGTGAAAGGTGATAAAGCGCCCTGCTCTTTCCTCAACAATATTTTTATCAATCCTGAAAAGTATGACTGGGATGTTTACAACCAGGTATTACTACATGAAAAAATTCATATACAACAACGACACAGCCTGGATATTCTTTTTGCAGAACTGGTGCTCATTTTTCAATGGTTTAATCCCTTTGCCTGGCAGTATAGAAAAGAAATAGAAAACAATCTTGAATTTCTTACAGATAACCAGCTTGTGCAAAAAGAGCATGTGGAGAGATCAAGTTACCAGATGAGCCTTTTGAAAGTGTCTGCGCCGCATTTTCCGCTTAGCCTTACTACAAATTATAATCAATCACTATTAAAAAAACGCATCGCTATGATGAATACAAAAAGATCGAGTATACACACTGCATGGAAATATTTTTTCCTGCTGCCTTTGCTTGTATTGCTTTCAAGCCTGTTGAATGAACCCATTGCAAAAGCACAGGATAATACTACTGCTAAAAACGAAAAGCAGGAAACAAATATTAATAATGATATACAAACCGAAGGTTATTGGTTTGCCACCATTAAAGATGATAAGATAAGATTCCGGTTTGCACAGGATGAAAATGATCATGATAATTACAGTGGCTCAGATTTTTCATTAAGTGATTTTCCCAATCTTCCCAAAGGAACAAGCGGTGATTTTAAACTAACAAGAGAAGCCGGTACGATGAACTTTAATGGAAAGTTTGACGGCAACCAGGGAATGGGCAGGTATAAGTTTGTTCCTGATGCTGCATTTGGCAATTACATGTCTGCACAAGGTATGGGTAAAGCGGATGATGAAGACCTACTGACTTTCTTTTTTGTAAACATCACTAAAGAATACGTGCAAATGCTGAAAAATGAAGGTTACACAAACATTGAAAAAGATAACCTTGTGGCATTGTGTGCACTTAAAGTAGATAAATCATTTATTACTTCTATAAAAGAAAATGGTTATGAAGATGTGGAGCTGGACCAGTTTCCTGCACTGAAAGCGCTGGGCGTAGATGGCGCTTATATAAAAGAAATTAAAGCTGAGGGTTATAAAGATATTACGCTTGAACAACTGATCAGTTTTAAAGCGCAGGGCATTGACAAAGCTTACCTGGCTAAGTTGCCCAAAACAAATAAGCCGGATGCAATGTCTGCAGACAACGTGGTAAGTCTTAAAGCCATGAATGTAGATGAAGCGTATGCCAATTCATTTAAAGCAATAGGTTATACAGATATTGAACCCGAAGAACTCATTTCGATGAAAGCTTTAGGTGTAACGCCTGAATTTGCGCAACAGTTTCAGCAGATTGGTTATAAAGATATTTCTACTGAAGACCTTGTATCGCTGAAAGCGCAAAGTATAACACCGGAGTTTATTAAGTCGTTTGAAGCCGCAGGATATAAGGATATAAAAATAGATGATGTAATATCTTTAAAAGCATTAGGCGTACAACCGGATTATATAAAATCTTTTAAAGAAAAAGGTTACGATAATATTTCTTTGGATGATGCAGTGGCTATGAAGTCACAGAATATTACACCGGAATTTCTTAACCAGTTTGCGGCAATAGGTTATAAAGATATTTCACTGGATAATGCGGTGGCTTTAAAAGCTACGGGTGTAACGCCGGATTGGATAAAAGAAATGAAGGCAAAAGGATTTAATTATAATGATGTGAACAAATACATTACTTTAAAGAGTCTTCAGTAAGCATGATTAAAAATTTAATAATAGAGACCCGGTAACCCGGGTCTTTTTTATTTTTCTTCGCTGCATAATACATCAGTAGAAGCATCTAAGGGATAAGGAAATAATTTACATTGCAATAAATCTGCTTATGATATTGTCCATTCAAAATCTTTCAAAAAAATACAGGAAAGAAAAGTTTGGATTAAAAGACTATTCAATAACGATTGAGAACGGCATACTGGGTTTGCTCGGACCGAATGGCGCAGGCAAGTCAACGTTAATGAAGATCATTGCTACCATCAGCCAGCCAACAGAAGGAACGCTTACACTTGACGGACATAACATTGTAAAAGAACCGGATTATATCAGAAAAATACTTGGCTATCTTCCGCAGGATTTCGGCGTATATGCTAATCTTAATGCTTATGAATTTCTTGCCTACATGGCTGCGATGAAAGGAGTTGGAGGAAGCGGTCTGCGCAAACGGATTGATATGTTGCTGGAAGGTGTGAATCTGGTTGAAGCTGCGCGGTTGCCGATAGGCACTTATTCAGGAGGAATGAAACAGCGCATCGGGATTGCACAAGCTTTACTGAATGATCCAAAAGTTTTAATTTTTGATGAGCCCACTGTTGGTCTTGACCCCGAAGAGCGTGTGCGGTTCAGGAATTTAATATCAGGCATGGCAGATGATTGCATCATCATTCTTTCCTCGCATATTGTATCAGACATTGAAACCATTGCGGATGAGGTTGCCATTATGAAACACGGAACATTGATAACAAAAGGAACACAGGCAGAAGTTATTAAAGCAGTAGATGGAAAAGTATTTGAGATTGTTTTGGACAGCACTCAATCAGATGCATTCAAAACAAATTACCAGGCAATAAACAGCATCAGGCAAAAAGATAAAATAAAACTGCGCTATATAAGCGATAAGCCTGCAGGTGAATCATCTCCGTGCACCGCTTCGCTGGAAGATGCTTATTTATTTCTTACCAAACAACCGCTGATATGAAATATGTAGGCAGCATTATTAAAGCAGATTATTTGCAGCGCA
>JABDGW010000143.1 GCA_013285855.1 Bacteroidota bacterium | reverse complement strand
CATCAAATGAACCAAATGTACTATTGATAGCTTCGCTTAAACTGCCTGAAGGCGAGCCGCCATCTTTTGATAAAATCTCCCAGAAAAAACTATGATTCCAGTGGCCGCCGCCATTATTGCGTACAGCGGGTGAAATTTTTCCTGCGCTGGCAACAAGTTCTTCCAATGATTTGTTATCATGTTCAGTACCGGCAATTGCTTTATTTAAATTATCTACATAAGCCTGGTGATGTTTGTCGTGATGAATTTTCATTGTTTGCTCATCAATATGCGGCTCTAATGCATCATATGCATAAGGCAGCGGAGGTAATGTGAATGCCATAGTAATTATGATTTATGAATTATAAATTTTAAAGGACAACAAATTTACTATGTGATAATTTAAAACAGGTTAATTCTTTCTTATATCGAAAATCAACTTTTTCGCACAGAGCTAAGTAGAACACAGAGAAAATATTTCTTTGTGCTCTTCTTTCTCTGGCGCGAATCATCTTCTTTTTTGAAAAAATGTTTTCATCAATAAAGCACATTCGGCTTTTAAAATCCCTGTTCTGATTTTTGTTTTTGGATGAAATGGAAAGTTAGGTTCTGTTACATGCCGATGACCATTCTTTTCATCATCTGCGCCCCACACAACACGTGAAAGCTTACTCCAGTACATTGCACCAACACACATTAAACAGGGTTCAACCGTTACATATAAAGTTGCTTCCGGTAAATATTTGCTGCCCAAAAAATTGTAGGCTGACGTTAGCGCTAAAATTTCTGCATGCGCCGTTGAATCATTCAATTGTTCTGTCATGTTATATGCGCGGGCAATAATTTTTTGATTAACAACAATCACAGCACCTATCGGAATTTCGTCCTGCTCAAAAGCTTTCGCTGCCTCCCGTAAAGCCTGCTGCATATAATATTCATCGTTCAGCAACATTATTTTCCACTTGAAATGAAAAAAAGCAGATAACATATTGGAAACAGTAAAAATATTTTTCTCATATAGCTTGGTTGAGGATATAAAATTATGTAGAATCTTTCTGCATTTTTTCATAGCGCTTATCATGCAGTTTCCTAAAAAACATCCAGTCCTATTTTAACCTGGCCGCCTTTATCTTTTGCTCTTAAATATATGCTGGCCCCGGGTTTTTCTATTTTAGATGAATCAATTTTTTTATAATCCTCCGGCTTGTTTTTAAGTGTAGAAAGCGGCACCTGTATTGAAATATCCGTTCTGTCTTCAAAGCTGTATGTACCTTCGATATACATAGTTAATGCAGAAGATTGAATGGGCATCCGGTGAATATAAATGTCGCCGTTCCGTATATCGAATGTATCTTTTAATTCTGCAAATTCAACGTTGTTTAAATCGCGGTTTTTAAAAACGTATTGTTGTATGTTTTTTAAAGATTGAAAATTTATTAAGGCTGCATTTTTTAAAGAGAAAAATAATTTTCCGTTTATTGTATTGGAAATTAATTTTCCCGCACTATTCATTCCAACAGAAATATCAGCCTTAGAATCCATTATGCCTTTTAAATTATTTGAGGTGATACTTGTTTGACCAAAATTGTCAAAGCCATAAAACAATTTTTTTACATTAATGTGCTGAAGGTTTACCTGCATATTTGCCTGATGCAGTTCATCGTTAACCTGGTGTACTTTAGCAGTAAGATTAAAATTGCCATCAGCATGTTGTAACGATGCCTGTTTAATTTCCCAATCATCATTTGTAAAAACTGCAATGGCAGTTACATTATTTACAGTAAAGTTATGCAGTGATAATTTTTGTGTTTTAAGGTTGATGAATAAGTTGCCGTTTTCTATGGCGTTATCAATAGAATTTGCCGCATCTCCCAAACCTCTGCTGCTTTTTTTTTGCAGTCACCTTAGTTTTTTTTGCAAACAGTGTTTTAAGATCTGCAAGGTTAAGTGCCGGTGAATATACATTGCAGTTAATGGTTGCATTACCAGGTTCTTTACTTGAAATTCTATTTAGATTTTGCCCGGTAATATTTACTGTAAAATGATTTGTATTAAGATTGCACTGGAAATTATTTATAAGAAGATTGTTTCCGGTTATACTTATCGCGCCGTTGCATTCAGAAAAAGTTAAGCTGCGCGGCACATACACTATTTTACCATCCTGTATCTGAATTTTTGCATCAACCTGATCAAGTAAAGATGCATCAGCTATCAGCGGGCCATTATATGCGAGGTATAATTTTGCATTGCCATTTATAAAACGCATTGTTGAAGAATTAAGCTGTTCATCCAATTGCGGCAAAGTGCATTCTGAAAAAAATTCAAACTGAATAACAGGCTTCAGCAAATTAGTTACAACTATATTTTTTGTTTTTAAATCAATATCACCCCAACGGCTTGTAAAAGCATTAATAGTTACCTGCGAATTATCATCAGTGAGAGGAAGATTTTTATTCACCTGGTTTGTAAAATTTCCTGAAAAATTGCAGTTATCTAAATTTATAACCGGTGTATTTATATTATTATTTTCTGTATTAAAATCAAGTTTTACTAATGGTATTGTTTTATATGCCAACGGGCCATCGAGCATTAACGTTGCATTAAGTGGCCCTGCAAGATTTAGCTTTTTTATTTTTTCACTTGTGGTAGGTTTTAATATAGCCATCGCCGCACTATAAGGAATATTCTTAGTAACTGCATCAATGTGAAAATGTGCCGGTGTATTAAAAAAGAAAGTGCCTTTTATAATAAAAGGCTGTCCCTGTATTTTAACCTTTGTATCATCAAATGAAAGAATATTACCGCTGGTATCATATTCCAGTTTCCATTTGGCCTGTATACGCTGGTTTTGGAGCCAATACCCTTTTGGAAGATTAAAACCCAGGCCACCAACCAGAATGTCTTCATCAAGTGTTATATAATATTTCCCGCCTGTTAAACTTATATCTGCGTCAGCATCGCTGATCCTTAATGCAAATCTTTTATTTTTTATAGCATCTTCACTAATGGCTGTAACATTTTGCAATTCAAAACTGCTGAATACAACGGGCTTCTTACTTTTTCTTTTTTGCTTATTCTGCGGCTTTAAAACATAACTGTTTGTATAGCCTTTCACATCAGTAAACGTATGTATAGTTGCGTTTTTTATTTTTACAGAACTGATTCTTAGTTTGCTTCCCAACAAATCAAAAAAAAGCCGGCTTTTGCAGTA
>JABDGW010000142.1:1994-3213 GCA_013285855.1 Bacteroidota bacterium | reverse complement strand
CAGCATGATGCCGGTTACAGGCGGTTATTATCAATGGGTAAAACGGGCATTAGGTCTTCGCTTTGCCTTTTATGAAGGCTGGTGGACGTGGTTATATACTTTTGTTGATCTTGCTATTTACCCTGTGTTATTTGTTGAATATGCATCATATTTTTTCCCGGGGATGGAAGCATATAAAATTCCCATTTGTTTAATTATAATATGGGCAGGAGCAGGGTTGAATATTTTAGGTATTGTTCCTGTTGGTGAAACTTCGGTAGTGTTAGGCATTGCAGTTATTGCGCCATTCATAATTTTATTTATTACAGCATTTGCTTCGCATGATGTTTTGTTTTCAATACCGCATCTTTCATTAAGCGGTATTCATTTTTCATCGCTTGGCCTTGCACTGTTTATAGTAATGTGGAATTTTTGCGGTTGGGACAATACAATGACGTATGCAGAAGAAGTTGACAGGCCGGTGCGCTCTTATATTAAATCAACCGTAACTGCGTTTATAATAATATTCATTGTTTATTTTATTACAGTGCTTACAGCACAGGCGAGCGGAATAAGTTCTGCTGTGTTGAATGATGAAGGCTTTCCCGCAGTGGGTGCATTAATTGGCGGAAGCTGGCTTGGGGCTTTAATTGCAGTCGGCGGTATGGCTAGCACATTGGGTTTATTTTCAGCAGTATTATTATCTGTATCACGTGTGCCAAAAGTTATGAGCGACGACAAACTGCTGCCTAAAAAATTGCATAGCATTCATTCAAAATTTAAAACGCCATATATTTCCATACTTGTTTGTGCAATAATTGTAAGCATAATGATCTTGTGGACATTTGCTGACCTGCTTATAATTGATATAACCTTATATGGTGCCGGGTTATTCCTGGAATTTTTATCATTGATTGTTTTGAGAAAAAAGATGGCCGATGCAAACCGTCCATTCAAAATAAAATTAAATATTGCAGGCTTGTGCGTGATGACGCTGATACCATTTAGTGTTTACTTAATTGCATTGGCAGGAAGCTTTGCCACCGGAGATTTTAGTGCAGCATTATTTGCAGTAATAGCTTTAATAAGTGCTGAACTGATATGGCAAATAATAAAGCGGTTTAATCCTTCTATACACCAGCAACCATAAATACTTAAAGCATTACCGCTAATTGTAAATAAGATCACCAGCCAAAAATAAAAAATTTACTTTACAGCATTCATCGGGAAAAAATGCAAT
>JABDGW010000142.1:0-1984 GCA_013285855.1 Bacteroidota bacterium | reverse complement strand
ATGCAATTCAGGCTGCAAAAAATTCATTTCAATTCCTTTCCTGTTTTACTGCACTTTTAATGATGCGAGTTTTGTATCACATTATAACCAATTTCAAAACTCGAATTATTATGAAACACTTTTTTATGTCCCGCGCATTTCTTTTTTTATTAGCGGTGTTATGTTTAGCAACAGCTTGTAAAAAGAGCGTTGAAACCAACTTAGATATCAATCATATTATCAGCGTTGCAACTAATGATCTTGCCAAATACAATGTACTGGTTTCTACAATTGCCGGCAAGTATGGTATACAAGGCGATGATGATGGTAATGGCAGCAAGGCGCGTTTCTGGAATCCTACAAAAATGGTATATGATAATCGTAACAATGTACTGTATGTTACAGATGGTACTGTTATCCGCAGCGTTGATCAAAACAATAATGTAAAAACATATTTGCCTTTTGGTAAGATCAACAATTTTGATGAGATACTGGATATTGATGTAACCCCTGATTCTATCGGTGGCTCTTTATATTTTATTACTGAAGAAAACTGTTTATATAAAATTGAACCAAAAGGAACGTCATATAAATTAACTGCTATTGTTAAGAGGGTTTATGGAGGTAATGAACTGGGCAAGCTGAATAAAAAAGATCATTTCGATATTCCCCGCGGAGTGGCTACAGGTAAAGACGGCAATGTTTATTTCTTCAATGAATCATGGAATACCATACATTATATTGACTTCACTTCAACTGCGCCATACGATGGTACTGTAAAAAAGTTTGCAGGAAAACCCAGCACTGATCGGGGAGGAGAGTCAGGGCTTTTCCAGGACGGAATCGGCGAGAATGCAACTTTTGGTCGTGGTGTTTGGGATATGTGCGCTGATGGACATGGTAACTTATACGTGGCTGATTACAGTGATGATCTTGTGCGCAAAGTAACACCTGCCGGCGCAGTAACATCTTTATTTCAATATGAACAAGGCTTGGGAGTTGATGTTGATGGACCGGTATCCCAGGCGCAGGCAAATAGAGTTGACCATGTATCTGCAACACAAAATGGTAAATCAATTTATTTTACAACATATGGACGTGTTGGCTATAAATCACCTGCACTGCGTGTTGTAAAACCAGGCATTGATGTAACTACTTTAGTTGGAAAAAATCCAACAAACTGGGGTGATGGTTCAGGAGATGTTGCGGGCTTCGGAGAAATTGGCGGTATTGCAACAACTGCTGATGGAAAAACAGTATACGTTTCTGAAGTGGCTAATAAAGTAATTCGTAAAGTAACTATTCAATAAATAAATTGTTTTAGAAAAATGGTTCGTGTTTGTAGCACGAACCATTTTTTCTTATGCTGCAATTTAAGTTGTGATGATAAGAATTACTGCTGCTGGTTAAGCATACTTCACAAATGCACTTGTTAGCTGCATGGCTTCAAGTCTTATATCTCTTTCTTTGATTAAATAAGATAAATGAAAGTATCGAACCTATTATTAGTCCTGCAAACATATAATACACAAAATTTATAGGGTCGATTGGATATATAATGCTTGTCTTGCCATTAGTTAATAAAGCTGGCTTTATCACAGTTGTAAAATAAATTTTCACTTCTTGATGTCTTGCGAAAATTCCGATAGTTATAACGATTAGAATAAATAAGGCAGACGCAATTTTCTTATTTAAAGAAGTGATGTGCCCAAGTCGCCAAGCGAATACTATGAAAATAGGGATAAGAAAAAGTAATAGTGAAAAACTCGTTGAGGTCTTTGGTGTCGCTGTATGTTCTGTTATTTGAAAAAAAATTCCGTCAATTTGCGGCTCAAAAAGCTTAAATGCCTGTACAAATAAAAGCTGTCCTGACACAAATAGGATTATCGAAAATCCTAATGCCCAGATGTATGTAGTTTTCGAGATTTTCAATTTGCTTGCAGTCAACGCAAAGATTTATATTATTATGCTCTTCCAAAAAATTTTGCCGGTTTGAAAATCAATG
>JABDGW010000141.1 GCA_013285855.1 Bacteroidota bacterium | reverse complement strand
TTCGCCCATTAAATCCTGGTGCACTTTAGTAATTGAATTACCTGCATTGCTTTTGCTATTTATAAAAACAATTTCAGCTTCAGCATGATTAATTAATAAACGAATTAATTCTCCACCTGTATAACCAGCACCACCTATGATTCCGACCTTTATCATGAGTTATAAGTTATGAGTAATAAGTTATAAGTAAAAGCCTGCGGCACTGCAAAACTTATTACCTAAAACTTACTACTTATCACTATTCAAAAAATGATACATTGCTGTTTGATTACCGAATATTTTACTAAAGCCTCTTACATCTTCGCCAGTGAAACCAGTATTCATTTCACCATATTTTCCAAACTTGCTATTCATTAAATCATGTTCGCTTTCTATGCCGATGATTTGAAAACGATATGGCATGAGTTGAATAAATACATCACCTGTTACATTTTTTTGTGAGCTTTGTAAGAAAGCTTCAATATCACGCATAACAGGATCAAGAATTTGTCCTTCGTGTAACCAATTACCATAAAAGTTTGCGATATTATCTTTCCAGCTTAATTGCCATTTTGTAAGTACATGTTTTTCTAATGCATGATGTGCTTTAATAATGATCATAGGCGCTGCGGCCTCAAAACCAACACGGCCTTTTATACCAATGATTGTATCGCCAACATGAATATCTCTGCCGATGCCATAAGCTCCTGCTATGCCTTGTAAATGCTGAATGACTTCTGTTGGATGATCAAATATTTTATCATTTACAGCCATCAACTCCCCTTTTTCAAAATATAGTTTTACTTCTTCACTATCTTGTTTTGTTACTTGCGTTGGCCACGCTTCTTCAGGTAATATACCTTTACTATTTAATGTTTCTCTGCCACCAACACTTGTTCCCCACAAACCTTTATTGATTGAATAAGCAGCTTTCTCAAAATTCATCTGAACACCTTTTTGCTTTAAATAAGCAATCTCATCTTCACGACTTAATTTATAATCGCGAATGGGTGTTATAATGTCAACGTTGGGAATCATGATATGAAACACCATATCAAAACGCACCTGGTCGTTGCCGGCGCCGGTGCTACCATGTGCAACTGCATCGGCATTTAATTTTTTTACATGCTCTGCAATATGTAAAGCCTGCACTAATCTCTCTGCGCTTACACTTAAAGGATATGTATTATTCTTCAATACATTTCCAAACACGAGGTATTTTATAATACGATCATAATATCCTTTAACCGCATCAACAGTTGTATGTGTTTTTACGCCTAATGTATAAGCATGTTGTTCTATCTTCTTTAATTCATCTTCTGTAAAACCACCGGTATTTACAATAATGCTGTGTACCTCATAACCTTTATCATCAGTTAAATATTTTACACAGAAACTTGTATCCAAGCCACCGGAAAAACCAAGAACAACTTTTTTCATCAATTAAAAATTGAAAATGAACACGTTTTTTACTTTTGAATTTTTACTTAGGAAAATATAAGAGAGAACATTGAAACAAGTGAACGATTCTTTTTTTCTTCTTTGTTTTTATCTTTCTTCTGAAAAGCTTTTCTAAATCCATTTTGCTTAATATTCATCAGGCGCTCATACACTTTGCTTTTTTTATTAAAATGCTCTTTGGTTTCTGTTGGCTCGTAATGATCTGCGGGATCGTATAACATTGCGGTGCAAAAACAGTTCTTGCGTTCTTTACTCATCAAAATATCATAGTTAACGCAGCTTTTGCAACCTGACCAAAAAGTTTCATCCTGTGTAAGCTCACTGTAAGTAACCGGCTCGTATCCAAGATCGCTGTTTATCTTCATGACGGCAAGGCCTGTTGTTAATCCAAATATTTTTGCGTTGGGATATTTTTCTCTTGATAATTGAAATATCCTTTGCTTAATCTGTTTTGCAATACCTGTTTTTCTGAAAGCAGGCGCTACAATTAAACCACTGTTGGCAACAAACTCACCATGGCTCCATTCTTCTATATAACAAAAGCCAACCCATGTATTATTTTCGGTTAAAGCAATTACCGCTTTGTCTTCAATCATTTTTTGGATAATGTATGATATGCTGCGCTTGGCTATACCGGTGCCTCGTGCTTTTGCAGATTCTTCCATTTCTGCAGTAATAGTTTCTGCGAAATGTGCATCGCCACTATTGGCTATACGTACTATTATATGTTGTTCCACTTTGTTTGATATAAATTATAAGAGATGATTGTTTAGGTGCAACGGCTTAGTTACATCTTGCAGGAATGCATGAGGAGATATTAAATTCTCGGTCGTCGTGCTGGCCGGAAACAACATGGATTTGGTAATAAAACAACACTCATCGATGCGGGATGAGAAACATGTGAGTTGTTATGTGTTGTGTTTGTTTTCAATTTCAGTTCAATATAAAATTGTGAACCAATAATTTTTGAGGTGTAAAATTAATACTGTTTAAAATATAATGGCGTTAAATTTTTTGATGTTTCAAGGAGTGTAAATAATAACTAACGCTTGTGCGTAAAAGAATAGTTATAGAATGACGCCGGGGTACTGCATTTTTTTAAACTGCAGTGGTGTGATTTTTTCAAACTGGCGAAATGTTTTAATAAAATGATTAACGCTGTTAAAGCCGCACTGGTATGCTACATCGTTAATAGTAATATTGGAATTTAATAAAATATCTTTAGCCAGTTTCATTTTTTCTTTAATAATATATTCAATTGGCGTTATGCCAAATTCTCTTTTAAATATACGGAAGAAAGTAGGCCGGCTCATATACACTTTCCTGCATAAATCATTAACAGAAATTCTCTGATGAATATTCTCCTGCACATACTGTATCATGGCGGCAAAACGATTGTAGCTTGCCATTTCTTTATATTGGGCTTCTACAAACTGCCTTGCCTGGGTTTGCATTAGTTTTAATAAGAGTTCACGCAAAGCAAGTTCAGCAAATGTATCTTTCATCCTGCTGCTATCCATTGATACTTTTATCATTTTATTTATTGCAGCAGTAAAATCTTCCGAGTTTAATAAAAAGAATTGCTCCATATTTATTTTCCAATCACCACTTTCCTCCAGCCTCGGATATTTCCTGTTTAAAAAATGAATCGTCCTTATCATTTTTACCCATTGAATAATATAATCTCCCGTCATTGATTGCATTCCATTTTAAAGTGAACGCATCTGCTATCCGCATGCCTGCAAAATAGTAATTGAATAACCAGATGTTTCTCGCATGATTGAAACGCGAATCAGTCAATTCAACTTCCTCAAGGCGTTTAACTTCTTCTTGTGTAAGACCTTCTTTTTTAGAAGCGGGAAATTTAATCTTTATACCATTCTTT
>JABDGW010000140.1 GCA_013285855.1 Bacteroidota bacterium | reverse complement strand
ACGCCCCTAAAAATTGAGTCACATTTAGATAAGTAAAAGAGGAAAAGTGGTCTAAAAATTTAGAAGTCATATAAGTGCTGATTATTAGAAGTTTAGGTTCGTTGTTTTACTCAACAGCTAAACTAAAGTATGAAGAGGAATCACTTTAGGTACAAGTGTTTTTTTTTAGCCCTTGTAGGGTGCGGTTATAAGTTGTACACAGTGATATGGCTTCATATGTTCAAATTTCCTGTTCTGACTATGCCTTGAACAAAGCCTCTTCCTTTGCAAGAAAAAATAATAGAATGTTTACGATATTGAACAAAATTCTCCTTTCGTGTACAATAAGGTCATGGAATACGAAATCAAAATTTACTCTACTGAAGAAGGGAAAGAACCTTTTCGCGACTGGCTAGATAGTTTGAAAGATATCGACACTCAAGCTCTCATTTTTCAGCGACTTCAACGCATTAAACTGGGGAATTTTGGCGACTGCAAGCCTATAAGTGAAGGGTTGTGGGAGTTTCGTATTCATCATAAGGCAGGTATTAGAATTTATTATGCTCGAGTTGGTCAACACCTCATATTAATCATTGGTGGGGGCGATAAGCGAAGCCAAGAGCGTGATATTGCTAAGGCTAAAAAATGCCTTGAGGATTACAAAAGGAGGATGTCATGAGTGCTAAATTTCGTTCTTTCGAGGAACTGTTAGGAGAATATCTTGAGAACCCTGAGTTTGCTATGAGCTTTCTCAATCAAGCATTGGCCGATGAAGATGTGGAAGCATTTAAGCTTTCTCTCAAAGATATTATTCGCGTGCACGGCAAAGTCTCACAATTAGCAAAAGAAGCTCATCTCAGCCGGGGAACCCTTTACAAACTAATGCAGGGCAAAGGGCAATCTGAGATCGGTACTATTCTGAAATTGATTCACGCGTTAGGGTATGACCTTACTGTTACACGAAGGGCTCAGACGGCGTAAATGAATTTTCTGAGTTCAATAATTCATCATTCCCTGGAGCTTACTAAAAAGCTCAGGTTTTGTGTGGCAGTTTAATTTGTTTTTAATGGATTCAAGGCGATGTTCGATTGTTCTTTGAGACAAATGGAGCTCTTTGGCAATATCAGAGGCAAACTTACCTTTAAGAAATAACGTTATGCATTCCTTATCTCTGGCAGTTAAGCCATAAGTTGAAAACAATTGATCTGATGCACCTATATTTGTCAAAAACTGAGTAATTTTAGTATTTTCCATATTGACTTCCGGGAATCCTTCAACTTTCTTATTAAAGAGAGATCCAATCTCTTTTTTTAAATCTAAGGGTTGATAGTGCATGTCTTGGATAATTTTGCACATTTCTTGGTCAAAGTAGCCTGTAAAATTTTTTATTACTTGCATATTGTTGAGGAGGAGCGTGTTAAGGTCTTCTCTATCGGCAGGAATACAAAACCCGTATTGGTGACAACACAATCCATCACTTCTCGTTAAGTTAAAGCTATGTTTTAAATTGAATTTGCTCGCGAGTTCTTTCCACGAAAATTGAAATTTTTCAATTTTTAAAGAATCAATCAAATAAATGCCTGACTGGATAAGATCAAATTGAGTAATAAACGGATTGTAAAGATGCATTTTAGAACCAAAATAAAAATCACAGATTTCAGCATTTGTGCTAATGAAATTGAATGAACCGTCTTTTTTAACGAATTGATAAAAAAATTTTTTGATGGGAAGCAATTGAAAAAGGGGCTTACAAGTTTTTAATATATTAGCTTGGTACCTAATGCTATAGGCTTCGTTTAATTCCAAAAATTTCTTCATATCGCCCCTCCTAATAATCAAAACAATCTTATCGAATTTATTGCAAAAGGCCAAAAGTCTTCTTGACCGTCATGTCAAATTTTATATTAAATTTCAATAAAAAAATTTCTTTAAAGCTTTAAGTTATTAAGTATTACGTGGTTGTTTACGTAATGGTCGTCCAATCAATCTTCATACCTAAATGGTTTTAAAAAAACTAGTGTAAAAATTTTTTTTTTTTGCTAAATTGTCTGATATGAAAATTGAGTGAGCAGAGAAAAGATGAATTCTGAAACAGTCTTAGTTTTGCTAAATCTTTTTAAGATACGGGATTGGCGATCTTATTAACCACTCCTTTACCTTGTTGAGCCATAAAACGGATGAGAAATTATGAGGGCAACCTATGAAATGAATAAAAATATCTCCAAAAGGATAGGAGACAAAATAACTAAATTTTGTAAGCCTTTGGTCGATCATCTCAAAATTAATCATTTTTATCACATCGTCTTCACACATTCAGGTCATTTTGCAGCCGCAGGGCTCCATATGGAGTGGCATGAATGTTTATTTTCTAATCCTGAAGGCACTCTATGTCTCCCTTATATATACCACAACAGAGAAAAGCTCGAGGGATTTTTTTTCAGTCAAACTCTTCAAAATAATGGTTGGGAAAAAATGTCCTGCATGGCAAGTCAAGATTTCAATGTAAACCTTGGCTTGAATATCATTCAAAAAATACCAGGGGGCATAGAAGGATTTGGGTTTGGACTGAAAACAAATGATCCGATTCAACATATGGCATTATTGAATGAACTCCCATTGCTTCATGCTTTTCTCAATGAATACAAAAAACAAATAAAAACAAATATTTTGTTCGAAAATTTAGTTGACGTTGCCTCGTTGATTGGTCCATCTTTCTTTGAAGTCCCAAAAAAACCAGCTCCCAACTTGCGTCAATTAATCTTAGGTAAAATGAAAATCAAGGTCGAAAACCCCTTTACTCGCCGTGAGTCAGAAGTCATTGAATATTTACTCGAAGGATATTCTGCTTCTCAAACTGGTGACAAGCTATTTCTTTCGAAGCGTACAATCGAACACCATATTGAGAGAATTAAAGATAAGCTAGACTGCACTTCCAAATTAGAGCTCATCCAAAAATTAAGAAAAATGAAATTTTTCTTGAGCCAATAAGGACCTTGAGGACGATGAGGGCCTTGAAGATAAATATCTAACCTCATCTTCACATAGTCCTCAAGGTCCCCATCGTCCTCGGGGAAGAGAAAATGATACAACTAGAACATTTAAATCTTATCCAAGAGCGCTTCTAGATGCCTTATCGGAAAATTCCAATTGAATTTTGTGTTCATAGCAAAAAAAGGGTATTTTATACCCTAAAATAAAATCATTCACTTCTCTTATCATTGCAATTGATTAGACAGTGTACTAGCCACTTGAAATACACTAGGATCATAGTGAAAAGGAAGGAAAAAAATGTGCGCAATATCTTCAGTTGACAGTGGGTTATTATCCACAGAAATCATTCCAATGATGCAAAAGGCTTTAGAAGTAGC
>JABDGW010000139.1 GCA_013285855.1 Bacteroidota bacterium | reverse complement strand
AATGAAACCTGATAAATTTATCTAATTCTGAATCCATTAAATCAGCTTTTTCAACAGAACCATTCCATGAAAAAATAAAAACATTATCCTTTTCGTCAACTTTATCAGCAAACCATTCTCCCAAACCGGCAGGAGTAGAAAGAAACCCATATAAAATGCCTGGTGAGCATCTAACAGGGTATTCGAGGGTAAATAATTGTTTTTTCGGCATTTTTCAACTTTATCTGTTCAAAGTGTGCAATAATATTAAATTATTGTCACCATAAAAATTTTTTTAATAACTCTTTGACTAAAGCCTAAGCTATAATTGAATTTTACCGTTAACTGTTCCATATCTTCCAGTTCTCTTCTGCCTGTAAAACAAGCATTTCGTATCCATTTTGAATTGTGCATCCGGCTTGCTTTCCATATGCTAAAAATTTTGTAAGCTGCGGATTATACACCAGGTCAAAAAGATAGTGCGAGGCATTTAATAAATTATAAGGGAGTAGCGGAGCCTGCTGTACATCTGGATAAGTTCCCAACGGCGTACAATTAATGATAATGGAATATTCATTTAAAATTTCATTCGTAACATCAGCATAAGAAATCGCTTTGCCGTAAGGCTGCCTTGAAACAATCAGGTATGCTATGCCCAGTTTATTCAATACAAACTCAACCGCAACTGAAGCACCCCCGGTACCAAGTATTAAAGCTTTTTTATGATACGGCTTAAGATGTTTTATAAATGATTTTTCAAAGCCAATTATATCTGTATTAAAACCGGCTTTTTTTTCTTTGGTAATTTTAATGCAGTTACAGGCTGATATTTTTTTTACAACATCATCCGTTTCATCAAGATATTTAATAATTGATTTTTTATAAGGAATAGTTATTGCCAACCCTTTTAACTGCGGATGATCTTTAAAAATGTTTTCAACATCTTCAACCTTTGGCAAAGAAAAATTTAAGAATTCTGCGTTCTTAATATGTTCCTGTAAAAATTTTTCTGAAAAATATTTTTGAGAAAAGGAATGACCAAGCGGAAACCCTATCAACCCGTATTGCCGCATTTATTTGCTTATTTATTGAGATATAAATGAAAAGTATCGCCGCGCAAACCAAGCCGCATAGCTTCTAAAGGAATAACTTCTGTTGGCGCAATATTGCCGAGGTTTACATTACAGCCAAGTAGTTCAAGAAAATACAACTGCTGGGATTTTTGCGGTGCTTCCCATAATATTTTTTCCCCTGAAATCTGGGTAAGAATTTCCTGCACCAGGCCTTCACGCACTTCTCCGCTGCCGCGGTAAATACCAACGTTGCCCGATTCTCTTGCCTCTGCAATAACGTATGATGAACCTGCATTAAGTTCTGCTTTCATAAGTTCAATCCATTTATATGGCGGAATAATATGTTCTGCATCCTTGCTTCCAACTTCGCTTAAAACTGTTCCGTATTTTGTAAGCTTTTCAATATAACCGCATTTTTCTGCATGAGGAATTGTTATAGAACCATCACTTACTTCCATATACCTGATGTTGTATCTTTTGCAAACATCTATGTAATCATTAAACTGGTTGCGTATAAGAAAGGCTTCGAATAAGGTTCCGCCAAAATAAACCGGTATATCATAAGATTGATAAACATTAATTTTTTCTTCGAGGTCAGGCGTTACAAAAGCAGTTCCGAAACCAAGTTTTAAAATATCAATATGCGGATGTGCAATGCTTAAAAAATTCTTAGCCTCTTCAATACTAAGGCCTTTATCCATAATCATGGTAATTCCATTAATACGCGGCTTTAGATTACGATCCGGAATTTGAGTAAGTGAAAAATTCATCTGTATATATTTTGACTTTTATTTGCCAGATAGAATTGATGACATATTTATTTATTTGGTGTCATCGAACTACGTTTCGCCATAAAATTTTCATCGTTAGTTGGTACAAGATTCAAATTTTTATGGCTCATTTCATGAATAATGTTTAGACCGGCAAAAATAAGGTTATGGAATATTACATTATTGTAATGTAATTAAAGGCGCGTTATTTTTTTCTTTTTGGTTTTCTGTATCGTGCAAGCAAATCAACTACATGCGGATTTTGAAGTATAGACGGATTAAGCTCTATAAAACTTTTTATAAGTGCCGGCGATTTTTTTAAACCCGCTTCTAACTGTAATAATGCTTCTTTTGGTTTTTTTGCTGCAAACAAAACAGCACTATACAAAAAATGTATTAATGGCTTTTCTTCAGTTATTGCAAGTGCCATAATGCATTGCTGAATGGCTTCTTCATAATGTTCTGACTGGTACAGGCAGGTTATTAAAGCTTTCCATCCGCGAATATTTTTAGGGCGGCTTCTTACAACCATACTAAAATAATGTACAGCTTCTTTATAATTTTTAAGTTGCAGTGCACATTGGCCTATTGCAAGATTATAGTCAGGAACACTTTTATGAATGCGTAAAGCAATCTCAAGCTGTTCAATGGCTTTTTGCCATTTTTTTTCGTTGATGTATGTAAGTGCTATTTTATAATGCAGTTTACTGTCTGAAGTATTTATATGACTTGCCTTGCGGTAATTGAATCTTGCCGTTGCAAATTTTCCAAGTTTCTGATAGCAATGACCGATGGCTTCAAAAATTACGTCTTCAGGGCGTGTAATCTCTCCTACTTTCTCTAACACTTCAATTGCTTCTTTGTATTTACGAAGTCTTATATACGCATCCCCCATATTGCGGTATGCGTAATCAAATTTATCATTTATTGCAACTGAATATTGATAT
The DNA here is from genome assembly GCA_013285855.1 of Bacteroidota bacterium. Taxonomy (GTDB): domain Bacteria; phylum Bacteroidota; class Bacteroidia; order Chitinophagales; family Chitinophagaceae; genus Parafilimonas. Next base: position 621 of record JABDGW010000139.1, on the reverse strand, counting down.
GCATCAATTGCTTTTTCATACAATTTTAAACCCTGGTATGCAGAGCCAAGATTAAACCATGCAAGTTCAGAATAAGGATGTTCATCAATTATATGCTGATGCAACCTGATGCTTTCTTCGTTGCGGCCTGTAAAATCTGTCCAGAAACAAATTTTGTATAAGGCTTCTTCATTAGCAGGCTCCTGCTCCAATATTAATTGCAAACAATCAAAAACTTTTTCAAATTCTTCATAATCATCATACACGTCTGCTAATTCAAATAAAAGATCAAGCCTGTCGTCACCATCAAAAGTTAGTAATGCGTCTTCCAGCAAATCAGCTGCTTTCTGCTGCATATCAAGCGCGAGATATACGTCTGTTCTTAAAATATAAATATCAATGTTATCTGCATCAAACAATTCAGCCTGTTTTAATATGCTTAGTGCCTCATTATAATGGTTAGTGGCTATAAGCAAATCAGCTTTTTTTATAAACAGGTTAGCAGAATAGGGAAAATAATCAAGCGCCATATCTGCAACTTCCAATGCCTTAAAAAAGTTATTTTTCTCGTTGTAGTATTCTATGATGATTTCAAAAGATTCTTCTTCGAGAAAAGCCGCCTTTTTACCGGCACGCAAATCT
>JABDGW010000138.1 GCA_013285855.1 Bacteroidota bacterium | reverse complement strand
ATCGCATTCAAAAACCTGATGGTACTATCAGCTTTATACATGGAAGAGGTGAAGTATACACTGATGAAAACAACGAACCGATACGTATGGCTGGTACTGCGCAGGATATAACGCCAATAGTAGAAATACAAAACAGGATCAATGAACTAAATCAAACATTCAATTTTGCAGAACAAACTTCTCTTATAGGCAGTTTCCGCTATAATTTTTCGTCAGGAATTTTTATGTATTCTGATAACCTGTATCGTATTTTAGGTTGTAAGCCCGGTGAGTTTGAGCCTACGTTTGAAAACTTTACAAGGTTTGTGCACCCTGAAGACCTGCATTATATTTTATCTCAAAACCGTGAATTAAATGAAGAAAATATTTCAAGTGAATATCTTTTCCGCGTTATTAAAAAAGATGCCAGCATAATTCACGTGCGCAACACCGGTATTTTTATTACTGAAGAAAATCAAAAAATTTATATAGGCACTTTGCAGGATATTACGTTACAGTATAATAAAGAACTTCAATTGATCGGGCAGAATAAAGCGCTTGAAGAAATGAATAAAGAACTGGCTTCTTTTTCTTATATCGCCAGTCATGATCTGCAGGAACCGTTGCGCAAAATAAGAATGTTTACACGGCGGCTTTCAGAAAAAGAAATTGCAGTGTTAAGTGAAGATTCGAAGGAATATTTTAACCGTATTGATAATGCCGCTGCCCGCATGCAGCAACTGATAGAAGACCTGTTGAGTTATTCAAGCACAAATACAATACAAACGCATTTTGCATTAACGGATATGGATAAGCTTTTAGAAGATATTTCTGACAGCCTTAAAGAAAAAATTGTGCAAACAGGTACTGTTATAGAATCTTCAGATCTGCAGAGCGCCAATGTAATTCCTTTCCAGTTTAAGCAATTACTTACAAATCTTATTACAAATTCAATGAAGTTTACCCGGCAAAACATTAAACCGCACATCCGCATTTCCCATAATATTGTAAACGGCGAAAGAACACACGATATAATTTTTCTAAAAAAAATAAAATATCATCATTATATAATTTCAGATAATGGTATTGGCTTTGAACCGGAGTATAATGAACAGGTCTTTGGATTATTTCAGCGCCTTCATGGCCATAATGAATATAGTGGCACCGGCATTGGCCTTGCTATCTGTAAAAAAATTGCAGAGAACCATAACGGGATCATTACTGCAAGTGGCCAGGTAAATAAAGGAGCAACTTTTGATATTTATATTCCTGTTGAGCAGAATGCATCAGAAGCATAAATAACCTGGATAACAAATAAAAATTCCCGCCATAAAGGTAAACGCGGGAATTTTTTATATATATGTGGAGTGTATGACTAAAGAGTAATACGCAACAGGTCGTTTAATTTTTTATCAATATCTTTTAAATTAAGGTATAATGTTTTTACTTCATTTAATTTTTCACCTTTTGTAATAGCAGCGTTATAAGTAATTGAAAGTTCTTCTTTCTGTTGCTGAAGCCTGGAGATTACTGCTGTTAGCCCGGTTTGTGAAGCGGTTATTGCATTCATAAAAAACTTTTAAAAGATTTGAGAATTAAAAATCTTTAAATTCAAAATTCATACCTAAAATAAATATTGAAAGAATATTTAAGAATAACCTCTTTAAAATTATGTTATCTCTGCATCATGTAAAATATACATATTGAAAGGCTGCATTATTCCCAGCGAAATACTTTTATAGCCAATGCATAAATTATAATTCCCCAAATAACCAGTACACCTACATCGCGCCAGCAACTGATAAAGCTTGCGCCTTCAAAAGAAATATTACGCATGGCATTGTTGAAATGTGTAAGCGGAAGAATATTGCAAAACACCTGCAACCATTTTGGAAATACGCTTATGGGAAAAAATGTTCCCGCAAGTAGAAATTGCGGCAGCGTGAACATGTTTGCAAAAGGCGGAATAGTGCTTTCGTTTTTTGCAACGCTGCTTACAACAAAACCAAATCCCATAAAAACTATCAATGCAATAAAGCTTAATAACATTATTTCAAGAAAAGTTGAAAACCCATTTACCAGTGTAAACTTAAATGCAACTGTACCAATACCTATTATTATAATTGCAGTCATCATTTGAAATAATACGCGGCTTAATGCTTCGCCTAAAACAATATACGTACGGCGGATCGGTGTTGCAAAAAATCGTTTTAAAATTAGTTGCTGACGAAGGTTAAAGAAAGTAAACGCTACGCCAAATACACCGGCGCTTAATAAAGAAAAACCTAACTGACCGGGCAAAATAAAATCTATGCGCCGGTATTCTCTGCCCGGGATTTTTTCTATTTTATTACTGATACCAGCAATGGTTTTAGCTGCCGGAAAATGTTGTTGATTGTATCCCCCGATAACATTTTTTAAGATTGATTCCAGTACCTCTATATTTTGCGGATTTACTGCTTCAGAACTTTTTAATTCAATGGTATAATCAGGATTGGATGATGGGTTTTTTACAATGTTTATGATGGCGGTAATATTTCCTTTTTCCAGGTCTTCTTTCAAAAGGCTGTCGTTCTCATTTACAAAATGTATGCTGCCAATATTTTTAATAGCAGTATAAACAGGATTTAATGTATCTGCATTTTTGTTTAAGGCCACATCAAGAGAAATACCGCCGCCCTCTCCTATAAATCCAAACACAAGTATAAACACCAAAGGGAAAACAATACTAAAAACAACAGCAGAAGGGCTTCTGAATATGGAATGAAGGCTGCCCTTTGTAATTGCCAGCATTGCTTTAAACTGGTTGTATTTTGCTTGCATAAAAATTAATTGGCGCAAAACTATTCTATGATTTAATTATGCAGAGAATAATTTTTTGGCGAGAAAGCTTTACAAATACATAAAAGTAATCACAGTGTTTCACCGCGTTCTTATGTCACACTTTGAGATAACTTCACAATTCTGTGGTTAAAAAAAGTGGATAAACAAAGCTATTTTATGTTGGCCGCCAATAATTAAATAAAAAGACCTGGCAGTTTTAACCAGCCAGGTCGAAGAAAGATAACGTGAGCATCTGTCAGGTTTTAATTTTCAGTTTATTGTTTGATAAATTTTAAATATGCAAAATTATTTACACCTTCAATTTTTATAAAATAAGTTCCCGCCGTTAATTCCTTAATTGGAATTACTAAACATCTTTCATTGCCTTGTAATGTACCCTGCTTTAAAATTCTTTGCTGTATATCAACAATTAAAATACGCTGAACTTTGCTAACAGTACTGCCAAAATCAATATGCAAAACATCATTGGCAGGATTTGGATATATCTTAAAATTATTTGAAGCTGCAATGGCATTATTATCATTTGCACTTAAGCTCACCGATGGGCCATCATCATTCTTAATAGTTGCTTTTGCAACATCATTAGCAAGAATAGCATTTATTGGATTGGTCAATTTTATTTTAAACGTTTCAT
>JABDGW010000137.1 GCA_013285855.1 Bacteroidota bacterium | reverse complement strand
ATACCACTTGTTACTACGCCGCCAGGGCTGTTGATATAAAATTTAATTTCTTTACCTGGCTTATCCGCATGGAGAAGTAATGATACATCAGCCAAGCATCGGAGGTTATTTCCAGGCCACAAGCGCAGATATTGAAATTCATGCAAAACAAATGCAGCGTACAAAAGAAATAAGCGCACAAATTCTTGCAGACAATACGGGTAAATCTTTTGAACGTATTATGAAAGACTTTGATCGTGATTATTGGATGGATGCCAAAGAGGCAGTAGAATATGGTATTGCAGATTCGATCGTTGATAAACTTTAAACCAATCAGGCTATAAATTTGTATAAGCAAAGGTTTACATTTCGTTACCTTTGCTTCTTGCTTTTATATGTAAACTTAATTTCTTAAAAATGGCAAAACAATCCAACCTGCATTGTTCTTTTTGTGGCCGCAGCCGGGATGAAGTAAAAATACTTATCGCCGGACAGGAAGGCCATATTTGCGAAAATTGTGTAGAACATGCCCAGGAAATTATTATGCAGGAATTGCAGGTAAGAGACGAAAACCGCACCACACAATATAAATTCAATATTCGCAAACCGATTGAATTAAAAAATCATCTTGATCAATATGTAATTGGCCAGGAAGATGCTAAGAAAATTTTATCTGTTGCCGTTTATAATCATTACAAAAGAATTACACGCAAGCAACAGCAGGATGATGTTGAAATAGAAAAAAGCAACATTATTATGGTTGGTGAAACAGGAACCGGTAAAACACTTCTTGCAAAAACAATTGCCAAACTTTTAAATGTTCCATTTGCCATTGTAGATGCTACGGTATTTACAGAAGCCGGTTATGTTGGTGAAGATGTGGAAAGCATGCTTACCCGTTTACTACAGGCATGTAACTATGATGTAGCTGCTGCTGAAAAGGGAATTGTATTTATAGATGAGATTGATAAAATAGCACGCAAAGGTGATAACCCTTCAATTACTCGGGATGTAAGCGGTGAAGGTGCGCAGCAGGGATTACTGAAAATGCTGGAAGGAACAGAAGTGCTTGTTCCGCCACAAGGAGGCAGAAAACATCCTGAACAAAAAATGATAAAAATAAACACTACAAATATTCTTTTCATTTGCGGTGGCGCTTTTGACGGAGTTGACAAAATAATTGCACGCCGTATTAATACAAATGCTATCGGGTTTAATGTAAACAAAGAAGACCAGGAACATCAGCGTAAAAATTTATTGCAATATGTAAACGCACAAGACATACGTTCATTTGGGTTGATACCTGAGTTGCTTGGCCGCTTACCGGTTATCACTTATCTTAATCCTTTAGATGCCTCTACATTAAGAGATATATTAACCGAGCCGAAAAACAGCCTGATGAAGCAATATACGCGGCTGTTTGAAATGGAAGGCATTAAATTAATGGTTGATGAAGATGTGCTTAATTTTATGGTTCAAAAAGCTCTGGAATTTAAACTTGGTGCAAGAGGCCTTAGAAGTATTTGCGAACATATTCTTACCGATGCCATGTTTGAAATGCCCGGAACCAATAAAAAAGAGTTGCATGTAACGCTTGAATATGCAACAAAGAAATTTGATAAGAGTAAGCTGAACAAGCTTAAGGTTGCATAGCTGTTGCTTTTTGATAATTTACCCCCGTCTAATCTAAATTTCCGGTTAAGCGCTATAATATCTTTGCCGCCTCATACATGAAATCGTCTCAAAACTCCGCATCGAACCAAAAACTCTGGAATTTACTTAAACAGAATTGGCTATGCGGTTATAAAGTTAGTTGTTTAGCAAAAACCTTAAGTGCGAAGATTGGGGTTTTGTATTACCAAAGTGCGGGAATGATCTTGCTTTAGATAATTTGTCTGGTTATCGTTGCATAAAAGTTTTATTCCTTCCGCCCCTGTTTAATGAGCGATAAGCAATCAATGGTTTTGCGGGTAATGCTAAATTTGCATCAGCCATCTGGTAAGGATGATTCTGCATTACAGGAATGGATTGGGCAATGAGTTTATGAATATCCCGCAGCAGCATTTTTTCTTCCATTCCACAAAAAGAAATGGCCTTTCCGCTGGCGCCTGCACGACCTGTGCGGCCAATGCGATGCACATAGGTTTCAGGTATATTCGGCAGTTCAAAATTAATTACATGAGAAAGGCTTTCAATATCAATGCCTCTTGCCGCAATATCAGTGGCAACCAATACACGCAAACTTTTATTTTTAAAATTATGCAATGCTCTCTGCCTTTCTGATTGCGATTTGTTGCCATGAATAGCCTGCACATTTATATTCTCTCTGCGCAATGCATTACATAACTTGTCTGCACCAAATTTTGTTTCCGTAAAAACAAGAGCTGATTCAATCTCATTAGTTTTTAACAGGTGGATGAGTAATGATCGTTTATCTGTCTTCTCAACAAAATATACGGTCTGTTCAACGGTTTCTGCTGCGGTTGAAACAGGTGTAATATCTATCTTAACCGGATTTTGTAACATGCTTTGTGACAACCGTACAATTTCTGGTGGCATGGTTGCGGAGAAAAACAGGGTTTGCCTTTTTACGGGTAATTTATTTACTATCTTCTGAACGTCTGTAATAAAGCCCATATCCAGCATGCGGTCTGCTTCATCCAATACAAAATTTTCAATGTGCTGCAATGAAATATGCCTTTGCATAACAAGATCGAGCAGCCGTCCCGGTGTGGCTATCAAAATATCAACGCCCTGCTGCAGTTGCCTCACCTGATGAAACTTGGAAACGCCGCCATAAACTGCAAGATGTTTTAACCCGGCGAAAGCGCCATAAGCTTTAAAGCTTTCTTCAATTTGTATAGCTAATTCACGGGTGGGTGTAAGCACCAAAACTTTAATTGTTTTTGCTGATCGGCCTTCTTCTTTTTGCTGATATAATAATTGTATCAAAGGCAATGCAAAGGCGGCCGTTTTGCCGGTTCCTGTTTGTGCACAGGCTAAAAGGTCTTTGTTTTGTAATACAGCAGGAATAGCTTTTTGCTGAATAGGTGTAGGCTGTGTATATTCCTGGGATTGCAGCGCTTTTAATAAGGGCACAATCAATCCTAAATCTTTAAAATCCAAAATGTGAGTATTTAATTTTTAAATGTTACTGCAAAATGCGTAACGATGTTTGTGTTTATTCAGCTAAGGTTTCTTCTTCTGAAGCCACCAATTCAGCCTGTTTACCTAAACTATTATTTTTAATAGATAACTGGTATTTGCTTGAAAATGTAAAAGTGTAATCGTTTTTTGAAATAAGGCTGCTTATAATTTCATCAGTTTGTAAAACAGATATAAATGTTTGAATAAGATCATTGCCGCTGAATAATGCATCAGGGCGGCCATTAACAAAATTTACAGAAAACTTGTAACCAGATTTTCTTATTCCTGACACTCTTTCAAAATCAATCCGGTTAAGCGACAATACTTGTTCCTGCGCTG
>JABDGW010000136.1:481-3493 GCA_013285855.1 Bacteroidota bacterium | reverse complement strand
AAAAACCCGGCGATACTGTACAGCAGGATGAAACTGTTTTGGATATTGCGACGGATAAAGTGGATAGTGAAGTGCCAAGTACATCGGCAGGAAGAATTGCTGAAATTTTGTTTAAAGAAAATGATGTGGTGCCAATTGGCAGTGTGATTGCAAAAATTGAAACAGATGTGCATGCAAAACCGGCAATCAATAATATAAATGTGCCTGCGCCGGTAGCTGATGTGAAAAGCGAAGATTTATATGAACATGTAGAAGAGGTTCCGTACGTACCTTCATCGTATGTGGCTGCAACAAATGGTAATGGCGCATCTAAGATGAACCGTTTTTACTCTCCGTTGGTGATGAATATTGCAAGCAGTGAAGGCATAAGCATGACGGAATTGGAACATATTGCAGGTACAGGAAATGAAGGAAGAGTTACCAAGAAAGATATTTTAAGTTATGTGGCAAACCGGGGTCAGCAGGTTGGACAGCCAGAAAGCTGGAAAGAAGAAAGGCGGCATCCTGAAGTGAGCAATGAAAGAGTAGAAGTAAGCCATCAACCACCGATAAAGAATCAACAACAGGAGCAAAAACAGGCTGACCAAATAAGTGGACCTGCAACCATCCACGAGCAACCGGAAGCCGTGTATGCCGGCAATGTAGAGATTATAGAAATGGACAGGATGCGCAAGCTGATTGCAAAGCACATGGTGAACAGTAAACAAACCAGTGCGCATGTAACAAGTTTTACTGAAGCTGATGTTACCAACATGGTTTTGTGGCGTGAAAAACACAAGAAGGATTTTGAAAAACAGAACAATACTAAAATTACTTACACACCAATTTTTATTGATTGTCTTGTTAGAGTGATGAAGCGTTACCCGATGATAAACAGCTCTGTGGATGGTGAAAAAATTATTGTGAAGAAAGATTTTAATATCGGCATGGCAACAGCATTGCCAAATGGAAATTTAATTGTACCGGTAATTAAAAATGCTGATGACTTAAACCTTGTTGGCTTGAGTAAAAAAGTAAATAATCTTGCAGATGCAGCCCGCAATAATAAACTTAAACCCGACGATACCTTAGACGGCACTTTCACTTTAACCAATGTTGGAACATTTGGAAGCTTAATGGGCACACCGATTATCAATCAGCCGCAGGTTGCTATTCTTGCTGTTGGCGCCATTAAAAAAAGACCTGTTGTAATTGAAACGGAACAGGGCGATACCATTGGCATACGCCACATGATGTATTTATCATTAAGCTACGATCACAGGATTATTGATGGAAGTGTAGGTGCATCATTTTTAACTGCAGTAGCAAAAGAGTTTGAGCATTGGGATTTGAATAAGGGCTGGTGATTGAATAAAAGTTTTGAAATCCGGATGAGTTTAAGATGCATTCATGGAACTACTATCTAATGTTACTTCGTTCAGATTTGCAAAGCATAAAAAACAAAAAAGGCTGTTACAAATTGTAACAGCCTTTGCATTTAATTTGAATTAACAAAATCAATTAATTAACTCTCTGCATCACAGAGAAATTTCCTGATAAGCCACCTCCATATGGATTATAGATATCATGCCAGGTTGCATCACTTATTTTTCCATCGTTTGAAAACTTTCCGCTTATGCCTTGAATTATAGATGGTGTAGTAAATGTAGCAATAGTTCCAGTAAACGTACTATCGCTGGAAATTTTCCAACTTCCTTTTTGATATACTGTGTCACCAAATTCTGTTACACCCTTTGTTAATAAATCACCATTTGGAAAAACAACAAAGCTGTAATACAGATTTCCTTGGTCCGGCTTTGAATCAACAGAATATGTGCCGGTATATAACCCTTCAACCGGATAAACTGGATCTGGACACTCATGGTGGATTTGTCCGATAACTTTTTTACAGCTTGTTAATTGAAATAATAGTGCACTTGCCGCAAATACGGTCATGGCAAAAGAAGCCATCAAAATTTTTTTCATTTTTTGTTTTTTGAATTAAGAAATTTAGTTTTAGTGTTGCTAGTAAAGTTTAGTGTTTGCGCAAATATAAAATATTTAGCGTTTGGATAACTGCATATTAGTTGGTCTCTTAAAAAATAAGTTTAAGCTTTTGGATTTGCAAAGGCTTATCTAACGGTTTTTTTTATTTCGATTATATAGTATTTATTTGCTTGCAGAACTGCAACCATTAATTGTTTATGAAGCGCTGGCTTTACCTGATTACCCTTTTATTTTTTTCTTTTATTCCATCTATAATTTTTGGACAGAATTGTATTAATTGGGGGTATTTTACCGGAAAAGATCCTGGAGTTCAAATAGGAGATTTAGATATACCTGGCAACACAATTACTGTCGAAGCTTTATTTAATCGAATTGACCAATACAATCCAAGTTTCCTTGGTGGAGATATTGTTTCCAAACATACAGACCCAACAGATGCAAATTATTTGTTACGCCCAACACGCGCAGAAATTACAACCACAACAGGATGGCATGGCACGCCTGATGTTTGCCAATTTCAATTAAATAAAACTTATTATGTCGCAATGGTGTACGACGGAAAAACCTTAAAATTTTATAGAAACGGTTTTTTTAATGAGTCAAACACCTTGCACAGGTAATATGGTTTTAAATAATTGGATTACCCGCATAGGTTCTACAGCTGCACCTTCAGATCATAATCCCACCGATTTTCACGGATATATTAATGAAGTACGGATATGGAATGTTGCAAGAACGCAAAATGAAATTCGTGCTTATATGAATAGCTCATTGCCCAATCCATCTACTCAGGCTGGATTGCTTGCTTATTATACATTTGATGACTTAAAAAATAAGCAGGGCAATTCACAATGGGATGGTAGTTTATTAAATAACGTATCTATTAATCAAACAAATCCAACTTGTTCATCTTTTGTTACTGATTCATGTGCTATAAAGCCAACAAATGTTATAGCAAGCTTTACAGGGCCTGATACGGTTTGTGCTAATACTGCTGTTCAATTTACTAATACTTCTGTTGGTGCT
>JABDGW010000136.1:0-471 GCA_013285855.1 Bacteroidota bacterium | reverse complement strand
ACACCTGCCGCTAAAAATCTTGGGGATCCGGGAAATGTTTTAAAGACACCTGTTTTTATGGATTACGCTTTGGATAATAATGGAAATTATTATGGATTTATATCAAACTATAATAATGGGCATATTGTAAAACTTGATTATGGCAATTCTCTTTTAAATACACCAACTGCAAGTGATTTGGGGAATTTCAATAATACAATTCCTATTTATTCAGAAGGCATACAAGCTAAAAATATTAATGGCAAGTGTTATGTTTTTGTAGTAGCGGCAGGAAATGCTGCTGGTACTAATTCAGTTTTAGTGAGACTTGATTTTGGCGCATCATTTTCTAATACAGCACCAACTGCAACAAGCCTTGGAAATATCGGAGGATTATTATTTCCACACGATCTTTTCATCACAGGACAAAACAATATGTTTTATGGTTTTACAATTAATATAAACAATAATACTATTACACGATTTGATTTT
>JABDGW010000135.1 GCA_013285855.1 Bacteroidota bacterium | reverse complement strand
TGATGAATTACAACCTTTATTGGAAGGGATAAAAATTTTATTTGTTGATGGTGAGATGTTTAGCTGGTACGGAAGCCGTTTATTACTTGCTGTAAAATATTTCAGGAAATTAATACAAGATGTTCACTCAATTGTGGATAAAGGCTGAATATCGCGTTTGGTAACATTGCGGTAACATTGGCTTAACATTGGGTTAATTGTGCAACATCATCTTTGCGGCATAAATTAGATATATGCGCAAACAGCTATTCAACTTAGTTCTTATTTTTATTTTAACCCTTGCAGCTAAAATTTCGTTTGGCCAGGAAACAACCGCCACATTGGGTGGTAATGTTATTGACGAAAAAGGCAGCGCAGTTACAGGTGCAACCATCACTATCAAACATGAGCCCACCGGTTCTGTTTCTTACACGCAAACAAACAACAAAGGCATTTTCGTGGTGCCTAATTTAAAAGTTGGTGGTCCTTACACAATTAATATTACTTATGTTGGATTTGAAGCCGACACCTTGCATGATGTAACGCTGGTGTTGGGTGATAATCCTGACTTGAATATCAACCTTAAGCCTTTAACTAATACGCTTACTGAAGTTACGGTTGCAGCAACAGGCAGAAGAAATGTTGGCAGCGGACTTGTTGTTGGTCGTGAACAGTTAAGAACATTGCCAACCATTGGCAGAAGTATTAGTGATTTTACACGCTTAACGCCGCAAAGCAATAATAACTCTTTTGCAGGCAGTAATTTTCGCTATAACAATTTTACGCTTGATGGTGCTATAAATAATGATGCAATTGGTTTCAGTAATTCGTTTGGTGGTATAAGCGGCGGCGGCCAGTCTGGGACTGCCGGTTCAGGTACACGTACCAATCCTTATAGTTTGGAAACGATCCAGGAAGTGCAGGTTCAATTGGCGCCTTATGATGTTAAGATCGGAAACTTTACAGGTGGCAGTGTAAATGCTGTTACAAAAAGCGGTACCAATGAATTTCATGGTTCAGTTTATGGAAGAAACAGCAATATGGTTGGTAAAAGTGTTGATGGATTAAAAACAAAAATGTCTTCTGATTTTCATGATTACCAAACTGGCTTTACGTTTGGCGGGCCAATTATTAAAAACAAATTATTCTTTTTTGTAAACGGAGAATTAACACGCCAGCAATTACCTACTTTTTATAATGCAGGTGATCCCGGCGCAGCAATTACTGTTGCTGAAGCAGAGCAAATAAAAAGTTTCTTAAAAACAAATTATAATTACGATCCGGGAACTTACGGAGCATACAACATCTTTACAAAAAGCAATAAATTTTTTGGTAAGCTTGACTGGAATATAAATTCAAGAAGTTCTTTAATGATCCGTGGTTTATATACTGAAGGATGGGGAAATAATTTAGAGCGCACATCAACCAACTTCCAGTTTTCATCAACCGATTTTACGCAATATGATAAGAACGTAAATGTTGTTGCAGAATTAAAAACCAAGTTCAGCAATAATGTAAATAACCAGGCAATTGTTAGTTATATTAACGTGCATGAATACAGAACATTTCCGCAATCATTAGATGCAAATGATAACCCTTACAACTCACCAGCTCCGTTCATGGATATTGATAACGGAAGAATCTGGTCAGGCACATGGCGTGAAGCGTCTATTTATAATATGCATCAGAAAACATTTGAGTTTACAGATAATGTAACCGTTTCATCAGGCGTAAATAAATTTACTTTCGGTACGCACAATGAGTTCTATAATCTTACTTATGGCTTCTTAAATTCATGGAATGGAAGATGGGAATATTCAGGCGGATTGAATGCATTTTTAGCAAGCACGCCTTCACGTATTCGCGGCGTGTATGCATTTGATGAAGCAAAAAATAGCAGAACTGATCTTTACGATAATTTACCTGGCAGCAACTACAAGGTTAATCTTACAAGCGTATATGCTGAAGATGAAATAACTGTTGGTAAAAAATTGAAACTTACACCGGGTGTGCGTGTTGATTATCCTTTCTTAAATAAGCAATTTCCAATAGATACAGCATTAAACAATACGAAAGAATATATTTCGTCTGATCCAACTTACAGCCACACGCCATTTGCTGATTTGAATAATGAATGGCTGGGCAAAGCTACTCTCTCTCCGCGTTTAGGATTTACTTATGATGTTACTGATGATAAGTCAATAGTATTGCGTGGCGGTAGCGGAATTTTTGTAGGAAGAATGCCGTTTGCATGGTTAGGTTATGCTTCTACATTAACCGGAAATAATTATGGAAACATTGACTATAAACCGGGCGGAGCAACAGTGCCGCTGGCAATTGATCCCAATAATTTAAAAGATACCGTGACAAAATATGGTGGCGCAGGTGCATCAGCAACACGTGAACTGGATATTGTTGATAACAATTTTAAACTGCCTACCATCTGGCGTTCTAATATTGCCGTTGATTTTAAATTTGGTAATGGTTATAAAGCAACCTTTGATGCCATGTACACCAAAACAATTTATGATGTACAATTCCAGCAGATAAATATTAAAGACAGTGTGCAGTATTATTCAACCGGTCCTACACAAACGCCTTATTATGTTGGTGGAAAATTAAACTCGCAATATTCAAATGTTTATTTTTTAAGCAATACAACACAAGGCTACCGTTACAATCTTACAGCACAAATATCTAAGGTTACAAACAATATTCGCTTAGGCGTTCATTCCTTATTAAATCTTAACTGGACTGCGGCTTATACCTATGGAATGAGTAAAGATGTAAGTAATGGTATTCGTAATTCTTTCCAGAGTAATTATGAAGTTAATCCGGCGATCAATCCTGAAAATCCGGGTTTGGGATATTCAAACTTTGATCTGCGCCATCGCATTGTTGCCAGTGTTGCTACAAACTGGGTTTGGAGTTCAAGCAATGCAACTTCGCTGGCATTCTTTTATTCAGGCCAAAGCGGAAACCCTTACAGTTTAATTTATACCAACGCACCATTTGGCAATTCTTCTAATGCGCCGTTGCCTTTTATACCTATGGATGCAAGCCAGGTAAAGCTTGCAGATTATACTTTGTCAAATGGTACAGTTTATAGTGCTGCACAACAATGGAATGACTTGAATAATTTCATTAATAGTGATCCTTATTTAAGCAAACACAAAGGCGAGTATGCCGGCCGTAATGTTTTGCGCACGCCATGGAATCATGAGCTGGATATGAAGATCATGCATGAATTTAAATTCGGTGGTGCAAAAAGTTTACAGATCAGCCTTGATGTATTTAATGTGCTGAACTTATTAAATAATGATTGGGGACATATAACATTTGTAACCAACGTAAACAATTATACGGTTAACTTTTTGCGTTTTGCAAATGATGCCAGTGGTTTAAAACCAGGCTCTCCGGCAAGTGGTTACGTGCCTACATTTAATTATTTGCCTCCTGCAAACGGCAACGATCATTATTACACAAATGATCCGATCAACTCCCGCTGGCAGGCTCAGTTAGGTTTAAAATTTAATTTTTAATAATGAGATAACATGCATTTCATAATTTCTTTAAATAGCGCTATCACCTTTACTTTGGGTTCATAGCATTTAAGTTAGAGATTCTATACGGCCCCG
>JABDGW010000134.1 GCA_013285855.1 Bacteroidota bacterium | reverse complement strand
TATTTGCGGTACGTGTTCAATGTATATTAATGGTAAACCGCACGGCCCATGGAAAGCAAATACAGTTTGCCAGTTACACATGCGTGCATTTAAAGATGGCGATACGATTGTTGTTGAACCCTGGCGCGCAAGAGCTTTTCCCGTTATAAAAGATTTGGTGGTTGACCGTTCTGCATTTGATCGCATTATACAAGCCGGTGGTTTTATCTCTGTAAATACAGGCAATGCGGTTGATGCAAATGCAATTGCTATTGACAAAGAAAATGCAGATAAATCTTTTGCCGCTGCTGCATGTATTGGCTGCGGCGCTTGTGTTGCTGCATGTAAAAACAGTTCTGCAATGTTGTTTGTTTCAGCAAAAGTTGCGCATCTTTCTTTATTGCCACAGGGAAATCCTGAACGTAAAACGCGTGTAGTGGCAATGATCAATCAAATGGATAAAGAGGGTTTTGGTGCATGTACAAATACAAATGCATGTGAAGCTGCTTGCCCTAAAGAAATTCTTGTAACAAATATTGGCCGCTTAAATCATGAATATATGATGGCAGGCTTTACGGCTGATAAATAATGTCAGTCGTTATGCGATTTTAAAAATTCAATTTGGTGCGAATCTAAATCCTGTCTTCCTTTTTCATAGTCAGCCATGGCTTCACGCATCAGATCATGAATTGTAATTATTCCCATAAAAGTATTCCCATCAAATACAGGAAGATATCTTGCTTTTGAATTATTTATCAGCAACATTAATTTACTTGTTGAATCATCAAGCGAAGCATTGGCAAGATGGATTGCCATGATCTCACTTACTTTCGTATTGGACGATTGCTTGCCTTCCAGTATTACTTTATGCGCATAATCGCGTTCAGAAAAAACACCTATGTACTTATCACTTTTATCAAGCACAATAAGATAACTGATATTTTCTGCTTTCATCAAGCCTATTGCTTCAAGCACGGTTGCATCGTGTTTTACAAAATTGAATTGTGTTCCCTTTTGCTGTAAAATATCTTTGGCGGTACGCATAATTATGTTGTTTGCTTTGCAACAAATTTAGTTCTGTTAAGTACAAACTATTTGCATTGCTGCAATAAAATTTATACAATTGAAGTTTTTATTTTGAAGGTTGCCGGGGAGACTGAAGATGATGAAAGATATGTAGTACAAGTGTTGCGACGCAAGGAACGATGCCACGAAGAACAAAAGCCGGTCACCAAAAATTATTAAAATAAATTTATCTGAACTGTATTGCTTTTACTGGCCGCACTGTTTTTACAAGCCACGTGGGAATAAGTAATGCAAGAAAACAAACCAGCAAAGTTGCAACACACACTGCAATTACCTGCCACCAGATAATATAAACCGGCGCTTCAGAAACATAATAAGCGGCTTCATTCATTTTTATAAAACCGGTTTGTTGTTGTAAAATGCAAATGCCAAGACCTGCAACAAGCCCGATAATAATGCCTCTAACTGCGATCATATTTGCATGGTATAAAAATATTTTTTGGATCGTCCAGTCGCGGCAGCCTAATGCTTTTAAAATGCCCGTCATTCTTGTACGTTCTAAAATTAAAATGAGTAAACAGGTAATAAGATTGATGATGGCAACAATTGCCATTACCGTAAAAATTACATTGCGGTTTACATCCTGTATCTGCAGCCAGTCGAAAATGTTTGGATAGATCTGTTTGATAGTGCGGCTTATCCATGCCTGCGGCAGCATATCATACAACCGGTAATTCATCGTATCCATGTTTTTATAATCCTTCAAAAAAATTTCATAACCGCCAATTTCGCCATGTTGCCAGTTATATACCTGCTGTAGTAAACGTAAATCGCCGATAGCAAAAGTTTTATCATATTCATCAATACCGGTTTTAAAAATTCCGCAAACATGCAGGCGGCGCACAGATGCTTTGCCTTGCTGCTGATTAATAAAATATACATTGATGGAATCATTCAATTGTATCTGCAGCTCATTTGCCACGGGCTGCGAGAGCAAAATATCTCTGCTGTAAGATGAGTCATTAAATTTTGGGAAACTGCCTTGTTTTAAAAAAGACTGCAGGTTATTGAAATTATAATTGCTTTCAACGCCTTTAAATAAAACACCTTCTATTTCTTTATTTTTTTTCAACCACAACAGATTTTGTGGCAAATGCCTGCACCTGTTTTATTTGGGGGAAAAGATGTAAAATTTGCAGGGTTGTATCATTAGGCGGCCATGGCGTTTCTTCTGCAATCATTGCTTTATCCGGCTCATATTCCTGCACACGTAAATGGCCCCAGAAATTAAAAATTTTATTGCTTACTGCAAATTGAAAACCGTTTACAAAAGCCAGTGTGAGTATCATTGCTGCAACACTTAATGCCGTTGCTGCAGTAGCCAAACGTATAATAAATCTTGAAAAAGAACGCTGCCTGTTGAATGCGATGCGCCTGGCTAAAAATGTTGCGAGTTGCATAAAAGGTGGTAAAGATAATAATCGTGAATGGTGAATTGCTTTACAAAAACATTTTAGCTTTAAAACAACAGATGATTTATTGAATTAAAAATTGTGCGATAAGTGCACAAAGCACAGTTAAGTGATAAATTAATGCAAATGCTTTATTTGCTATACACCTCCAGAAAATTCTTTTTTCATGATGCCTGAAATCGAAACAATCAAAATCATGATCGTGATCATGGTGTGTGTCAGGAATTTAAGGAAGCGGATCTTCTTTACCTGGATTAGTATTATCATGCTGAGTTGTTTTACCATCTCCTTTTAAATGAGACTGAGAAGATGTGTTGATTGCTGAATGCATAATAAAACTATGTGTTGCTGAATTTATATTGTTTCCATTGTTGTTGGTAAAAACAAACAGTGCAACTACTATTAAAACGGTGCGGAGAATGATTTGAGTTTTCATCGTTTTTTATTTTGAATGATGACTCAAAATTGTCCTTGCGCATGCCCCTAAGTCAAGGCAGGAAATACGTAAAAATGAAGATGCGTAAGAGTTCGGTTAAAGCATATTTACAAGTGCGTAGAAATACGCTGGATAAGGGTTTGCGTAGAAATACGTAAGATTTTTTTTGGAAGATTGAGAAGGGAGTTTTAGATTAGTGGAGTAAACTTCTGATTGAGCCCTAATATGCAAACTTGTTTTCTTCACAAAAAGCTTTTTCAAACTAATAGAATATCTGGTATAGTTAGATCAGAAGAATCGCCTCTAAGTGTTGTAGGAAAAGACAAAAAAATATTAATTCAAAAGATCCATCTGCTGATTCATAACCACCTGCAACAAGCAAGTGGGCTTAATAAAATTAATTAACTACTCTATACTAATACAAACACTATATGAACCTCAAAAATTTTGCTTTAATTATAATTTTCTTTTTAACTCACTATGAGTTAAGAGCGCAAACACCGGCGGCTTGCTTACAATTAAAATTTCACAGTTTATATCAATCCGATGATAATTTTGAAACTTGGTATAAAGATCATAAACATCGTAAAGTAATGTTTCAATTTTCAATTTCCTGCAGTGACGTTACGCTGGCAGGATGGGCTGATAAATCTCCTTTAAAATGGTCATACTATGAAGCTGATCCATCTTTTATTAAATTAAATGCGCTAACTGATCAATATATACAGAGTTCAAAA
>JABDGW010000133.1 GCA_013285855.1 Bacteroidota bacterium | reverse complement strand
CTTTTCTTTTTACAAACGGTTAATAAAAGTTAATTTTTTGACCAACCTAACGTGGATTTACGTTAAAGATAGCGTGAAATTACGTTTTGTCCGCAGTTAGCAAAACCTATATTTATTCTTGTAAAATTCTAATTTGATTCTATAGTTCGTCTCTTGGCACAATCAGCGGACACTATAACCATGTTATCATTCTTCTAACAGAAGAAGGGAAAAATGCTGAAAATCCTTGAAAAGAGTAAGCACCCGAATGCCGAAAAGGGAACTAGAGTAGGCGAAAATATTTATCTATGGAAAAAGTGTTTAATCCAAACATCGCGACTTTCGAAGACGGAGAACGTCGTGTAGAACTTGCTTCAAAGAAAGCAGAATTTCAAGTGAGCTCAAAGGTTATAACATCGCAGGATAAAGAGGCAATCCGTGTAGTTAATCTTCTTGGAGTCGATAATGTGCCTCCAGGGTTTAAGAAATGGCAGTTGCCTTTCGTAATGAAACCTTCACAACTTTTTATTTCTGTGGCAAACCCTGATGTGAGTGTACCTGAACATTCTCACGATGAAGGCAACGGCATTCGTTTCATCATCAGTGGTTCGATTTATTACAATGGAAAAGAATTAAAAGCCGGTGATTGGATGTTCATTCCAAAAGGCTCAAAGTATACTTTTAAAGTTGGTCCATTTGGCGCAAGCTTTTGCTATTGCTATGAATGTTGCTGTGGTGGAAAAGAGCTTGGCGTTAATTGGATTATTGACCCTGCACCTTTTCAAGCAAATAAGAATCAATATGGTGAGGTCTAAAAAATAATTTTTAATGAAAAGTCGACAAGTGCGCTTCATCCGGTTGGATTACATGGAGCGCTTTTTCCCGTCCATGCAAGAATAATTTAGTTTCAAAGTTTTTCGTGTAGCATTGACATGCTAAGAAAATCGTTGAAAATTTTGCATGAGAAATTATACCGGAGGGTTTTTAATAACGATTCAGTGAATTTAGTTTTGAGAAATAACTTTATTTTTTCGTTTTTTTCTATTGAACCTTTTTATGTATTAGCATATTTAGAAAAACAGCGAATAAATGTTATGTCAAGAGATCTTAGATTAATTAATTGACGGTTAAACTGTCTTTTGTCATGGACGGAAAATGAATAATCTGTACTGGCCAATCGACCGCAAATTTCGCTTCATACATTTTTAAGAAATTCATGAAAGGTGATGAGTGAATTTTTCCATCAGATGGGTCGATGTAAATAATAGTAGTTTTTTGACCATCAATAGCTCCATAGATACCTACAATTAAAAGTGCATGAACTGTTCCACCGTATGGAGGATTAGCATCAATAGTAATGGATAATGGTCCAAAGTCTCTAATAAACTCTGACCATCCCTCAATGCTTGGATCAAGCTGTCTTTCTATCTCTATACCTGCTTTTTTATATAATTCTATCTCATCTTGGATAAGAATGCCGGCAGTATCACTTCGATCATACAGTTTTTTAAATTTATCGCCATATCTCTGAAGAACCATTTGAGGTGTGAGGAGTTGCTGTTCCTTCCATGATTCCATCATTGTAAGAACTGTTGCCCAACAAGCAAATTGATGTTTCTGTTTGAGTGGGTATACGAAGCCCTTAACAGCGTCTGAAACACAAGAGTCATTTGGTAAAGTACACGAAGGGATAGAAATACTTATCTCTGGGTTTTGGCAACCAACAATCAGTAAGAAGATAACAAAAATTGTAAATCGCATACAAGGTTATTGCGACAGAGAATTTTGTAATCGATCAATCGATTCAATAATCACGCTCGAGTCTTGTGTTATTTCAAGATTTTTGACAATTGTTCCGCCCTTTTCCTTCGAAATCGTAACACTGGCTTTAAACCTTTCTAATTCGGTCATCTTTAATGCAAGAGTGTCTAGTAAGTTTTGATATCGTTCTTTTATTTTATCATCACATGGATCACTGTTATAGGCGTAAAAACTAGCCTTCAAAATATTTTCCATACGAATATTATCTTGATTTAATTGTTCTCGTAGTTGTTGCACCTTTCTTTTGAAATTCATATCAGCATTCAAAAGATTAGGCTCGGATTTTTGCAATTCATCAATAGTTGCCAAACTGGCTTTTGCTGACACATCATAATCAGAAACGAATCCAGGAAAAGCTTTTGTGGGATCCTTAAATACCGTCAACGGTTTTGAGTTATCCTGTCCGCAGTACACGGTTTTTGTTTCATTATTGGTAAGCATGAAGATAATTGCTAATGCAGAAATAGCAAGCACAACAATCGCAGTGATGATTACCTTAGTATTCATTGCAAAAAATAACTATAGAAAGATAATATAAAAAAGTAAAAAAAGTTAATTAAAATATATAGAATTTGTTTTATTGTCAAAGCATATATCTTATACATATACTAATATCTTCTCTATCTTATTATTAGCATTATATATCAAACTGTTTAAAACATGGTTTGGATTTGTTACTTTTGATCTACAAACATTCATTCGTTTTAATTATCTAATTAATTTTCAAATTTATTAGATATAGCGCTGTAAAGATTCAAAAATTTATGGGTTATGCAGATTTGCAAATAACAATGACTTATTT
The DNA here is from genome assembly GCA_013285855.1 of Bacteroidota bacterium. Classification (GTDB taxonomy): domain Bacteria; phylum Bacteroidota; class Bacteroidia; order Chitinophagales; family Chitinophagaceae; genus Parafilimonas. The sequence continues at coordinate 1,107 of JABDGW010000133.1, read as the reverse complement.
ATGATCATTAACTGTTGAAGATTTAGGAAAAGATATCAATAAACTTTTGCTTGATATTGCAAATAGATTTTTCGGCAACTTTACGAATGCCAAAGATTGACATAGCACACAAAACAAGAGAACTAAAGCAATATATCTCCCAATTCGAAACTGCAACATTTGTAATCAATTATTACTATGCTTTAAACACTCATACAAGAACCAACAGTGAATTGCTAACACTGTATTCTCCACTACGTCAAACCCTGTATCTGCTGTCACTATTTTTATCAACTGAACCAAGTGAAAATAAAATATTTGATTTAGTAACTGGCGACTCAAAGAAAATTGAAAAGCTTTTGAATGAAATAGAAGATGGCTATAGGTATAACTACACCGAAGATTTATCGAGCAATCAACTGAATGAAGAACTTATCAAAAACCACTTAATGGTTTCAAATCAAACATTTCTTAACTATTTTGTAAATGGTGAGTTAAACTATATTGAACAAGGAGTTGATAAAATAGAAAAAACTTTTACACAATTCAATTCGCATATTTTAGAAAAAACTGGATTGTACTTGCAAGATTATCTAGACTTTTATGAAATAACAGAATTCATTGACCAGCGAAAATTAGAGCAATTTCTGGAAAAAGCACATACGCCTGAAACCCACAAAATAATCAACGATAAACCTAACAAGAACATAAGCAAAGATGAGTTTGCTCGATTATTTGAGATCATTGATAATGCACTTAACACTCTCCCAATACCGATAGATTTACTATACGAATTTATGCCAAAAGAAAAAGTGGATAAACTCCTAAAATTCTTTAGCTGTCATCGGTACTCATTGGAGAGTGATCTTTCATTTATAGATGAATGCTTATTAATGCAAAAGCCAATTGTATGGATATCTGATAAGTTTGTTATTATGCCTTGTCAAAAGCAGCTATTACAAGCAATTTATAATTTCCTATTTGACTTATCAAAATCATATAAAAATAATGAAAGAAAAATCTATGAAAAAAGGGAACTAGTTCATGAAGAAAAAACATTCGATTTATTTAATGACTTCTTTAGCGGCGAAGCTAAAATCTTTAAAAACTATTTTGTAGACAATAAGG
>JABDGW010000132.1 GCA_013285855.1 Bacteroidota bacterium | reverse complement strand
TAACCGGCGGTGCAAAAATTATTGGTGTTGGCAATGGCGATCCAAGCAGCCATGAACAGGATAAATTTGATGATACAGTTGCACATCGGCATTTATTCAATGGCAAATGCCAGGTAATTGTTCAATCTGGTAATACAAAATCACTCATACATTTTGAAGCAAAAGGAGACAGTGTACAATGGAGCGGCGGTACTGATATTGCAGCTATTCAACCAGGCACAGCGCATAATGTTACAAAAGCGGATAATACATTTCCCATAACAAAATTTAATGCAACAACAGTTGATAAAATGCTCGGTGCAGATATTTCTTTCTTACCTGAACTGGAAGCGAAAGGAATGAAGTTTTCTGATAACGGTGTTGAAAAAGATGCGATACAAATTTTAAAAGATCATGGGTTTAATTATGTGCGTTTAAGAATTTTTGTTGATCCGCAAAACGATAGTGGTTATTCACCGCAAAAGGGCTTTTGTGATCTTGCGCATACAAAAGAAATGGCGAAACGCGTAAAGGCCGCAGGCATGAAATTCTTACTCGATTTTCATTACAGCGATTACTGGGCTGATCCAGGCAAACAATACAAACCAAAAGCATGGCAAGGGCAAAACTTCATACAGTTAAAACAGTCGGTGTATGATTATACAAAGATGGTAATGCAGCAACTGAAAGATCAAAACACACTGCCTGACATGGTGCAGGTTGGTAATGAAATTAATCATGGAATGATCTGGCCTGATGGTTATATCAACAACCTTGATAGTTTATCGCAATTAATTTATGCAGGCATTAATGCAGTGAAAGCTGTTTCGCCTTCAACATCAATAATGCTGCATTTGGCGCTGGGCGGACAAAATGATGAAGCTCGTTTTTGGTTAGACAATATGATCGAACGCGGTATTCAGTTCGATGTAATTGGACTTTCTTATTATCCAAGATGGCATGGAACATTGGATGATCTGCAATACAATCTGGAAGACTTATCAAAGCATTACAGCAAAGATGTCATTGTTGTTGAGTATTCGCACAAAAAACAGGAAGTAAATCAACATGCATTTGATGTGTCCAACGGAAGAGGTAAAGGTACCTGCATTTGGGAACCATTGAGTACATGGGAAGGCTTTTTTGATAAAGACGGCAAAGCGAATAAGTATTTGTATATGTATGATGAGATCAGTAAAGAATATCTGAAAAAATAATTCCGAATATTATTGCGACCATTCAGTTGGCGTTCTATCCCAGCGATGTTGTTTCAATTTTTGAAGTAAACCTTGTTCCAAATTTTTGCCATCACTTGCAGACATATTTGCTATTACATTTTTTATTTTACGCATACCGGGAATCGTTGTGGAAACGTCAGGATTAGCCAAAATAAAACGCAATGCCATTTCAGCCATTGTCATTCCTTGCGGAATTAATGGCTTTAAAGCGTCCGCATGATCTACACTGCTGTTTAAATTCTCAGGAACAAAATAAGTAGCGCGCCAGTCATTTTTTGGAAACGTTGTTTCTTTAGTTAAAGTGCCGGTTAATGTTCCTTCATCAAAAGGCACACGTGCAATAACGCCAATGTCTAATTTTCTGCAAAGCGGGAATAATTCATCTTCAGGTGCCTGGTCAAAAATATTATAGATCACTTGTACAGCATCTATCAATCCTGTTTGTAAAGTTTGCAAACTATTGTTTGGTTCCCACCTGTTAATACTGATGCCCCACGCATTTACCTTGCCTTGCCGCGTTAATTTAGTAATGGTATCTTTCCATTCATCTTCATTTGCCCAAGCATCTTCCCACACATGGAATTGTTGTAAGTGTATCGTTTCAACATCAAGATTTTTCAAACTTTTTTCTGTGTATTCAATTATATAATCCGCAGGAAAAACATCTTTCAATTTAAACTCAGGTTTAGACGGCCATTTGCGGTTTTTAGGCGGAATTTTAGTAGCAATGTACAGCGTTTTTTGAGCATGTCTTTTTAATACAGCATTTAATATTTCTTCACTTAAGCCATCGCCATAAGCCCATGCTGTATCAAAAAAATTGCAACCCATTTCAATTGCTTTATCCAATGCACGATTCACTTCTTCACTTTCACTTCCTGTCCAGCCTGCCATGCCCCACATGCCATATCCAATTTCACTTACTTCCCAACCGGTACGACCAAAAGTTCTGTATTCCATTGTTGTTTTGTTTAAGTTTAAAAGTAAATGAATTGGTTGAAAATTTATATTCAATTAATCATGCTTCATCGGCCGCTTTTTTATCATGCCGCCTTTGGTATCTTTTACGCTGTTCATCACAATAAAAGCATCACTGTCTATTTTATCAATTTCAGCACTTAGCTTACTTAGTTCAAGCCGCGTTATCACGGTATAAATTATATCTCTTTCTTTTACCTCACCTGCCTTTCCAATTCCTCCTTTACCCATATAAACAGTAACGCCTCTTCCCATCACATCTGCAATCATATTTTTTATTTTTTCGCTGTGAATAGATATGATTGTAATGCCCATATATTCTTCAATGCCCTCAATTACAAAGTCAAGTGTTCTTGATGCAGCGAGATAAGTTATCATTGAATATAGTGCGGTTTCTATTGAAAGAAAATAAGCAGCAAAAGAAAAAACAATGATGTTGATGATGATGATAATATCGCCAATGGATGTTTTTGCTTTCCTGCTTAAAAAAATGGCAAGCACTTCTGTGCCGTCCATTACTGCACCACCGCGCATGGAAAGCCCAATACCCGCACCGAGAAAAAAGCCGCCAAAAACTGCAACCAATAGTGTGTCTTTTGTAATTTCCGGAAAATGCACAAAGGCTACAACCACCGCAAGACCTATAATAGCAAGCATGGTTTTTATAGCAAAGGTTTTACCCAGCGTTTTATAGCCGAGAAACACAAATGGAATATTAACAGCAACCAACAAAACAGAAAGTGAAATGCCGCTTAACTCTGCAGTAAGCAGGGATATACCTGTTGCGCCACCATCAATAAAGTTGTTGGGTAATAAAAAACTTTCAAGACCAAATGCTGCCGAAAAAATACCTGCAATAACCAGCAAAATATTTCTTATGGTGCGCAGAATATTTTTTCTTAATTGCTTTTGTGCTTTTGCAATTTCATACGAAGAGTATTCAGATAATTTTTTCTTTCGTTTACCACTTGAAATATAACTTACAACAATTCTTTTGTACAGTGTGTTCATCGGCTTGCAGCATTATTGAGTTGTTTCAAATCTAATGCTTTTTCAAACCTGATTCGTTTAGGTTTTATTGATATCAGCTAATGATTAGTGTAAAATACCCACCGGTATTTTATTAAGTGCTTCAATAAAAATATGTTTATAAAAAACTTCTGCGCCTTCTGATTGAATTTGCAGTTTGCCTTTTATTAACGGCAACACTTGTGCGTTCTGCAATTGGCTTGAATGATAAAGCATCATCATCACTTTTCCATTTATTACATGCACACTTGTATCACCATGGCAATAAAGATCAAGTGTATTCCATTCGCCGGCTGCATTTTCTGCATCGCCGCGTTTTATACAGTGGCGGCCCACTTTAGCTGTTGCACTAAAACTTATTAGTTCCCCCGAAGGATCATATACATATTCGCTGTCTGATTTTTTTGTTACAGGCACATCTTCCATGCCGCCTGCTACGCCCCAATAATCGCCACAATTTCCCTGCTCAATCTGGAATTCCTGTGAACGCATCCAGGCACCGTAATCAGCACC
>JABDGW010000131.1 GCA_013285855.1 Bacteroidota bacterium | reverse complement strand
TTTATACTGCGCATTAAAAGAGTCATCCAAAAAATAATAGCTGAAAGGATTTTGAGGAAAATAATCATTCCATATTTTTTCTACAGATGCAACAACCCGGCGAACATCACTTGTTTGAAATTTTATCGAATAGTAATTATTGATCTCAGGTCTTGGAACAAATATCACGGGTAACATTGACTTGTTTAATCCCAGCTGGTGATAGTTTGAAACAACACCAATAACTTTTAATGAATCATCATAATTATAAATTATTTGATTCACTGCTTTTGTCGGATCATTAATTCCTAAAAGCTTCACCGCTTCTTCACTTAACACAACAGTTTTTTTATCACCAGGATCATTTGATACAAAATTTCGACCCGCTTTAAACTGCATTCCATAAGAAGAAAGAAAATCAGCATCTACATATAAAGTATAAACTGTTACCGCATTTTTATCTTTTGAATTAACAAGAAAGGCTCCATTGGTCATGTAAATTTCTTTGCCCATAACACCGGAAGATGCTGCAATATTTTTTATACCGCTTATTCGAAGTATTTCATTTTTAAAAGCCTGGTAAGAAGTTGTATAAATGCTGTCTTGTTTTTCACTCGGGCCATTTAGTATTAATGTTTGGTTGATATCAGCGCCAAGTTTTTGGTTACGCATAAAATTTACCTGCTGATAAATAATAATGGTTCCTGCTATCAAAATAATGGATGTTGCAAATTGGCCAATTATCAATCCTTTTCTTACAAACATTCCACTGTTTGAATTTTTAAATAATCCTTTCAATACTGCAATAGGATGAAAACCTGATAAAACAAATGCAGGATAAATTCCTGAAATAAATGCACCGGTTAAGAATAAGCAAATGAAAGCAATCAAATATGGTAAAGGCAAATAAAAATTCTTTTCAGAAGTGCTTCCGATAAGATGATTGAATGAAGGTGTAAAGCAAAATGCAAGAATAATTGCAATGATAACTGCTGCAAAATTTAGTAAAAAACTTTCAGTTAGAAATTGAAGCATTAAATTTTTTCTTACCGCACCCAGCACTTTTCTTATGCCAACTTCTTTTGCTCTTTCCAATGAACGTGCTGTTGCAAGATTTGTATAATTTATCCATGCAATAATTATAATTAAGAATGCGACCAGGAAAAGAAATGAAACAGATTTGCCATCACCGTTTACGCCTGCTTCTTCGTTATAATGTGAGTTGAGATGAATATCTTTTAAAGCCATTGAATACAAATCTTCACGATTGTTATGCGCTTTCATGTAATCATTATTCAAATATTTATCAGAAAAAGAGACCAAATCTTCATCAAGCTTTTTTTGATCTGTACCCGCATGTAACTGCAGATAAACATAATAATCATACCAGCCTAAAGTTGTTTCAGGATTTAAACCTTCAGGCGCACCCAAACGTTTTATCATGTTCACAAAAGTTTGGTATGATACCAGGTAATCAAATGAGAGATGCGAATTGGTTGGATAATCTTTAAATACACCCGTTATTAAATAACTGTATTTATTGCCACCTTCACGAACTGTAATTTGTTTGCCAATTGCATCATCATCACCAAAATATTTATTTGCAAGTGTTTCGGACAAAATAATTCTATCAGGTGCATTTAATAGAGCATCCTTATCTCCTTTAATAATGGTTAAGCTAAACATGTCGAGAAAACCCTGGTCTGCATAATAGCCTTTGTTTTCAAGTGCCTTAATATTTTTCCCTTCATTTGCGAACACTACGTTGTTTTGCACAGGCTCATTACCCTGCCATGAAATTCTTGTATCAATTAAACGGCAATAATTTTCAACTTCTGGCAAATCTTTTTTTAATAAAGGCGCAACACCCGCAAACACAGTTGCAGACTGCATTGTAAGTCTTCCCTGATCATGCAGATCAAGGCGAAGACGAACAATATCATTTACATTCTTATGAAACTTATCATAGCTTTTTTCGTAAGCAACATATTGAAATATGAGAAGACAACATGCAATACCAATTACAAGCCCAACTATATTAAAAATAGTATAGCCCTTTCTTTTTAAAATGTTTCTAAATGCAACCTGCAAATGATTTTTAAACATAAAAATTGATTTCTGATGTATGATTTTATGATGTCTGATTTATTTTCAAATTTTCAAATTGTCTCATTGTCGAATTGAATTATTCCGTTCTCAAACTCTTCACAGGGTTTGCAATTGCCGCTTTTATTGATTGAAAACTTATCGTTAATACTGCAATAATTATAGCAGCCAATCCTGCAATTAAAAACACAACCCAGCTTATATTTATTTTATATGCAAAATCCTGCAGCCATTTATTCATTACATACCAGGCAACAGGTGTTGCAATTACAATGGCAATAAATACAAGCTTAATAAAATCTGATGCAAGCAGTTGTATAATACCTGCAACACTTGCTCCTAATACTTTTCTCACGCCTATTTCTTTTGTACGCACCTGCGCTGTATAAGCGGCAAGGCCAAGAAGCCCGAGACAGGAAATGAATATGGCTATGCCTGCAAATATGTTGAAGAGTAAACCTGTTCTTTGTTCGGATTCATACAGGCTTTTATACTTATCATCGAGAAACCTGTAATTAAAAGGAAATGCTGCATTATACTTATTCCATTCTGCTTTTGCAGCCGCAATAGTGTTGGGCAAATCTTTACCGGTTGTTCTTATATAAATATGGCCATAATTTTTTTGTTGATCATAAAAAATTGCCGGCTTTATTTTATTACGCATTGATTCAAAATGAAAATCTTTTACTACACCGATTATTGTGCCCCGTGTTTTCCAAAGACGTATAGTTTGGCCAACCGGATTTTTTAAGCGCATTGCCTTTACTGCGGTTTCATTCAGAATAAAATGCATTGAGTCTGCAACAGCACCACTGAAATTTTTACCATCAGTTAATTGTATTTTAAAGAAGGGAACAAAGTTTTTGTCAACATTCATAGGGCTGAGCATAACTGTTTCACCTTTTAATTTGCCATCCCATTCATTATCTCCTGTTTGGTTGCCTAAATCAATAATGTCGCCATCAGTCCATGTAATATCAGAGATGCCCGATTGCTTCATAAGATCTGCTTTTACGGCATCGAGATGTGGCGCCATATTCATTATGCCCATTGATATTACATTTTCCTTGTCGTAACCTAACTGTTTTGATTGTATATACTTTAGCTGATTTCCTATTACAATAGTTCCGGTAATAAGAATAATTGAAAATGTAAATTGTATTACTACCAGAACTTTTCTGAAAAGCGCATTACTGATGCTTGCTGAAACTTTTCCTTTTAATGCTTTTACAGGCTCAAAAGAAGAAAGCAAAACAGCAGGATAGATGCTTGAAATTAAAAGTGTTCCCGTAATAGTTATTAAGATAATTTCCCAGATATGATAATTAGTTAAACTGATAACAATGCTCTTGCCTGAAACCTGGTTGAATAAAGGTAAAAGAACATAGATAAGCACTAACGCAATGATGATTGCAAAGATGAAGAGTAATGTTGTTTCAATAATAAACTGCATGAACAACTGTAACCTTGCCGCACCAACAATCTTACGTAAACTAACTTCTTTTGAGCGCAGCATTGAACGTGCGGTAGAAAGGTTTACATAGTTAATACAAGCAATAATTAAGATAAGAATGGCAATGATCATGAACATACGCACTGTTCCCATTCCGCCTTCGCTGCCGTCGCTGTGGTATAAATGTATCTTTTCAAGGGGCAGCCAAACATAACCTATATCTGTA
>JABDGW010000130.1:3556-3820 GCA_013285855.1 Bacteroidota bacterium | reverse complement strand
TCCTGAAAAACATGTTGAAGAAAAAGTTGAGCTTCCTGAAAATCTTACCAGGAAAAATAAAGTATACAAGGCAGAAAAAGTGCGTGAGCATTTAGAACCTGCACGCAGTGTTATTGATCTGCACATTGAAAAGCTTACTGATGACTGGGAACATTTAAACAACTTTGAAATTCTAACTATACAAATAAGAGAATTTGAAAAATGGTATGATCTTGCTTTAGCACATCACTTGCCGAATTTTATAGCAATACACGGTGTGGGCAC
>JABDGW010000130.1:476-3546 GCA_013285855.1 Bacteroidota bacterium | reverse complement strand
CAACTCATATCGGTACTGATAATATATTCTGCTTTTGTTTCAACAGCATTTGTAACTTTCTGATCACCCATAGCAATACACGGTGTGGGCACAGGCAAACTGCGGGATGAAATACATGATATTCTTAAAACAAAAAATGAAGTTAGAACTTTCGTTAACCAATATGATCCACGTTTTGGTTACGGTGCTACAGAAATTTTCTTTCAATATTAAATAAAAGGTTCAAAGTTTAACTTGCAGCCAACTATATAATATTACAGCAGCTGTATTTTTCATGAATGAAAAAAAATTACAATTAACTGAAGATGGTTCGTACACAATTGCTATACCGGCAATGCATGTTACTTACCACAGTAAGCATGGCGCAATACAGGAAAGTATGCACATATTTATCAGATCAGGATTGGATTATTGCATGAATGAAAACAGGCATCTGCATTATAGCACAGTAAATATTTTTGAAGTTGGTTTTGGTACAGGTTTAAATGCTTTGCTTAGTTTAAGCGAAGCGATTAAGCGCAATCAAAAAATAAATTACCAAACAATAGAACTTTATCCTCTTTTGCCTGAAGAAGCTGCGCAGCTTAATTACTCTTTTTTAGTTGATGAAGATTTACAGCAAAACTTTATGGCTATGCATAACTGCGAATGGAATAAAGTTATTCAAATTCATCCTTTATTTTCTTTTCAAAAAACAAAAATTGATATACAACAGTTTCACTCACAACAACAATTCCATGCGATATATTTCGATGCATTCGATCCCAATACGCAACCGGAATTATGGAGGGAAAGCATTTTTATAAAAATGTATAATATGCTTTATGAAAATGGGATATTGGTAACTTATTGCAGTAAAGGTATTGTGCAGAGAGCCATGAAGACTACAGGCTTTACAATAGAAAAATTACATGGCCCGGTTGGTAAAAGAGAGATAGTGAGAGCTATAAAGAAATCTACTTAAACTTTTTAAATTTAATATCTGCTGAAATTCCATAACCTGTAACTAAAATTCCTTTTACTCCGTTTGAACAGCGGATTGCATAAACAGCAGCTTCATCTGCAGGATCTGAATTGCCTTCATAACGGTATACATCTTCAATTTCAAAATTGTCTTCATCAAATTTTCCATCGCTGCATACAATATTATTGCCTTCAACATTAAAATCAGTTGTATAACCCTGGTTACGTAATTCGCTCACAGCTTCAGAAACTGTATCATAATGTGTTTTATGTTGCATAAATCTGCTTTAACAATAAGAATGAGATTGTAAAGATAAAAATATCCCAGGTTGAATACTTTATAAATTCATCATCTTAAAATGAATTATATAAAAACCATGTGTAAGCAAGTGGTTTTACAGCTAATTCATTAATAAATTTTCGCTGTATACAGCTGCGGTTATTTTGCGATTGTTTAAGACCAATAAAGGCACATACGAAAGCAGCGCCATTAATGTTGCAATAATAACTGCAACCAATAAAATTAGAATAATATACATTTCTCCTGAAAAAATAATAAGTAAGCGGGTCTTATGCAGGCAGGTTTTTAATAATTGTTTGATAGGCCGCATTGAGTTAGTGTTTTCTTTTATAGATTTAATTATACATTGATAGTAAACACATGAAAAACGTTGCAATAAATTTTGTTAATTCGGAAGTATTTGTTTTTTGAACGCAGTTAAAATGCTGATGAAATAAATTAATTGCAGTAAAAGCTGGTATTAATGTGTGCTGTTTACATTGTGAAAAAAATTAAATGCGGTATAAAAAATGCTTATAGTTTCTTTGCCGGTATTACAAATATTCAATGCAAATCAATCAATATATTGATCATACTTTATTAAAGCCGACTGCTTTACTTGAGGATATAAAACGTCTTTGCAGCGAAGCATTACAATATAATTTTGCTGCAGTTTGTGTGCCTCCGCCAATGATTAAACCTGCAAAGGAACAATTGCAAGGTTCTCTCATTAAAATCGCAACAGTAATAGGTTTTCCATTTGGATATTCAGCCATTGAAGCAAAAATTGCAGAAATAATTCTTGCACTTATTGATGGTGCGGATGAACTGGATGTGGTTATCAATCTTATCGCTTTAAAAAATAATGACTGGCCATACCTGGCCAATGAAATAAGTCATTTAATGCCGGTTGTAAAACAAAAAAATAAGATAATCAAGATAATTATAGAAAGCGGCGTTTTAGCTGATGAGGAAATTATTCGCTGCTGTGAATTGTATGGAGCCGCCGGAGTTGATTTTTTAAAAACTTCTACCGGTTATGCAGAAGAAGGCGCTTCAACACACGCAGTTAAGTTAATGCGCAGCCATTTACCTGAACAAGTGAAAATAAAAGCATCAGGAGGCATAAAAAACTATGCATTTGCCAAAGAACTGATAAATGCGGGAGCGGCAAGACTTGGCTGCAGCAACAGTATACAAATTGTTTCTTAAACGTTATAATGTTGATAATTAATAAAATTAATTATTTTCTTATTAAATAATTGGCGGATAGTTTGTTAAGGTATTAATTTGCAAAAGGCTATATGAAGCATTTCTTTTTAACCATATACATAATTTGTGCAGCAACTTTTGCCTCGCGTGCCGCAGATACAATTATCGTTCATAAAGATGCAAGGGTTGATGTGTTAACTGAAAAACAGGCTGCAATAAATAAAGTAACCGCAAGAATGACCGGTAACGGCTTATTTAAAGGATACAGGTTACAGGTGCTTAATACTAACAATCGCGATAATGCTTTTAAAACCAAAGCGTCTTTACTTGAAAATTTTCCGGATGAAAAAGTATATGTTTTATACCAGTCGCCATATTTTAAGGTGCGGATAGGAAATTTTGTAAAAAGAGGGGATGCTGAAAATTTTAAAAAGGAATTAAGTTTGTTTTTCACTCAACCGGCTTATATTGTAGATGATTTAATTGAGTACATTCCAAAAGCTGATGAGTTTCAATAACGCGGATGTATGGTGTTGCCCGAAAAATTAAAAAAGATAACCAAAGAATACAGTCCACTGCTTATGTCTATCAGGCATTATTTACATGCACATCCTG
>JABDGW010000130.1:0-466 GCA_013285855.1 Bacteroidota bacterium | reverse complement strand
ACATCCTGAATTGAGCTTTAAGGAGTTTGAGACTTCGCGTTATATAGGCGAACAGTTAAGCAATTGGAATATATCATTCAAAAAAATTGCAGGTACAGGAATTGAAGGAATTATAGAAGGCAAAAATCCATCATACAAAACAATTGCTTTGCGCGCCGATATTGATGCATTGCCTATTACTGAAGAAAATAATGTTGAATATAAATCTCAGAACAAAGGCATAATGCATGCCTGCGGGCACGATGTGCATACAACCTGTTTGCTTGGTGCCGCAAAAATTCTTAAAGATTTACAGGACGAATGGCAGGGAACAGTAAAACTGATATTTCAGCCTGGCGAAGAAAAAAATCCCGGTGGTGCAAGCCTTATGATAAAGGATGGCGTATTGGAAAACCCAAAACCTGAAGCCATTGTAGCCATGCACGTGCATCCTGGTTTGGAAGCAGGAAAATTAAGTTTCAGGAAA
>JABDGW010000129.1 GCA_013285855.1 Bacteroidota bacterium | reverse complement strand
CATGATTGATGATGCAAAGCAAAATATCATAGCTATGGGCTATGATAAAAAAAGTATACATCTTGAATTATACGGCTAAATGGCTTTCAAGTCGCGGTCTGACTTAATATTAAGATCAAAATTGTGCTGAACAGCATTTTTGTCTTTGGCTGATTCCGAAATCTTCTTTTCCAGGCTAAGTATACGTGCGTGATTGGAAAGCATTTCATCTTCGAGATTAAGGATTCTTTTGCGCTGTTTGCGTACAACGGCTAATTTAAAAAGAAAACCAGCTCCAAATGCGAAAATGGCAATTCCGATTAACGTAAAGAGAGAAAATGTAGTTTCAACGAATAATGTAGTCATTGTGATATGCTTAATTAGGGGCTAGAATTTAATACGTAAAGGTTTTATTTTAAGTTTACTTTCTGCTAAAAAATTGCGCAATATAATTATCAACATTCAGAATAAAAGCAATTTAAACAATTTTTCTTTTATTTCAGATTTGTTGATTCTTTCCTGTTGCATAGAATCCCGGTATCTTATTGTTACAGTTCCGTCTTCTTTTGTCTGATGATCTACAGTAACACAGAAAGGTGTTCCAATTGCATCCTGTCTTCTATAGCGTTTGCCAATTGTATCTTTTTCTTCATAAAAACATTTGAAGAAAGGAGCGCATTCGTTAATAATACCTCTTGCAATTTCAGGCAACCCGTCTTTTTTAACCAAAGGTAATACAGCAAGTTTGATTGGAGCAATCTTTTCAGGAATGCGCATTACAACCCGGCTGTCTTCTTTGCCATCTTCCTTTGTCCATTTTTCTTCATCATAAGCATGGCTTAACACCAGTAAAAACATCCTGTCTAAACCAATTGATGTCTCAATTACATAGGGAATGTAGTGCTGGTTCAATTCATTATCAAAATAGGTTAATTTTTTGCCACTATATTTTTGATGATTGCTCAAATCAAAATCTGTTCTTGAATGTATGCCCTCCACTTCTTTAAAACCAATTGGAAATTCATACTCAATATCTAATGCTGCATCTGCATAGTGCGCAAGTTTAGTATGCGGGTGAAACTGGTATTTGTCTTTTGGAATACCCAAGCTTAAATGCCATTTCATTCTTTCTTCTTTCCAGTAGTCATACCATTCTTTTTGAGTGCCCGGACGAATAAAAAATTGCATTTCCATCTGCTCAAATTCACGCATTCTGAAAATGAACTGGCGGGCAACAATTTCATTGCGGAATGCTTTGCCGATTTGCGCAATACCAAACGGAATTTTTAACCTGGCTGTTTTTTGAACATTTAAAAAATTTACGAAGATGCCTTGTGCGGTTTCCGGTCTTAAATAAATGGTTTCAGCTTCTTCGGCAACAGACCCGATTTGTGTTGAAAACATCAAATTAAACTGGCGAACGTCAGTCCAGTTGCAGGTTTCGCTTACTGAGCAGGTTATTTTATTGTCTTCAATTAATTGCTTTAAAGCTGCATAATCCTCTCTCGCCAGTAGTTCATCCATTGTTTTTAACAGCGCATATTCTTCTTCCTTTTTGCCTTCCGTTGCAAGCTTTTCTGCATGAGCTTCAATTAAATGATCTACGCGATAACGTTTCTTGCTGTCTTTGTTATCAATCATGGGGTCGCTGAAATTATCAACATGGCCGCTTGCTTTCCAGGTTGTTGGATGCATGAAAATTGCTGCATCAATGCCTACAATATTTTCGTGCATCTGCGTCATGCTTTTCCACCAGTAATCACGGATGTTTTTTTTCAGCTCACTTCCGTACGGGCCATAATCATATACGGCACTTAAGCCGTCATAAATTTCGCTTGAAGGAAATACAAACCCATACTCTTTTGCGTGGGAAATAATTGTTTGGAAACGGTTTTCTTGCGGGACGCTCATTGCCGCAAATATAATTATGAATAAATAATGAAAGCAAGCATAATTTATAAGATTAAAATTAACAGGGGAAAGTTATGTGATGAAACCGAAGATGCCATGAAAATATGAAGTACAAGGGAGTGACACAACGAAGCTCAATAGAAATTATAATGCCGGTAAAACATAATTTATTTACCCTTATTTTTTACAATCCTGTTTTGTGTGAAAGGAACTAGCTCTTCCGGTTTTTTCTCTTCAGGTTTTTTGTCTTCTATTTTTTGACGCAGATAAGTAATGCTCACGTTTAATTCATATCCAATTAATAACATCAATGAATTTATAAAGATGAGTAACATAATAATCAGCAGCGCACCGATGGAACCATATACGCGGTTATAACTTGAAAAATGCTGCGCCCATATTGAAAACAACCAGGTAGTTAATACAATAAGGAAAGTGGCGAATACCGCTCCCGGCGACCATAATTTCCAGCGCTTGGGTATGGAAGGTGCATATTTGTAAACGTATGCAACTGACAGAAAAAACAACATAACGACAATAAGCGAGCGAAGCAATTGTGTCCAGAAATTTTTTTCACTTGTGCTTAAGCCAAGCCAGTTTAAAAAAGATGCGAACAAAGCGCCCTGGCCAATACATAGAAGTATAGTAATTATTAAGAGCATTATTAAAACAAGTGTAAGCTTGATGGCTCTTAAACGCCGTTGCATAAACCTTTTTTTGCGTCTTGACATAAGCGATGCATCAAATGTGCGGATAATGCCAAGCACTGCATTTGAGGAATAAAATAATGCAAGAATAAAGCCTATAGAAAGCAAACCGGTTTTAGGTTTATTAAAAAGATCAAGCATAGTTGTCATTATCAACGAGCGGGATTCCGTATTAGGCAAAACATCCTGAATGAATTTAAATAATTCATCCTGCATATTTTTAGCTATTGGAAAATAGGGGATGAGCGTAAACAAAAAAATAGCGGCAGCGGGTATGGCCATAATAAAATTAAACGCAATAGCAGATGCACGGTCTCTTAACCCAATCCTGTTTACCTGCCCAAAGAAAAATTTAATTACATCGTACAAGCACAGGCCATGAAAGCCGGGTAATATGGTTTCTTTACTGCGTTTTATTAAAAAGGCAACTGGAGCAAGGCTGGCAAGAAATTTTTCAAACTTCGTCAAGGCAGTGTTGTTTTATTTAAACTATCCTTCAGCTTTCCCGCAACTAAAGTATCCAAAGCCTGCTGATACAACTTTGCATATTTTTCATGTTCAGCAAAATTACTGGTGAATTGATGATAACCGCTGAAATCACTTTTTGCAACAAAAAATAAATAATCTGTTCTTGGCATATTTAACACAGCATCTATGGTTACGGCTCGCGGCGTGCAGATTGGCCCGGGTGGCAAGCCTTTATTCATATAAGTATTGTAAGGCGAAGGCGTTTTTAAATATTTATCATAAATTCTCTTTAATGCAAAATCTTTTAATGCAAATTTTATGGTTGGGTCTGCAGCTAACTTCATTCCGCTGTTTAACCTGTTTAAATACACGCTTGCAATATTTCCCTTTTCATCATTCTTATTGGTTTCTTCTTCTACAATTGAAGCTAATGTATACACCTGGGTTTGTGATAAATTAAGTGCAACTGCTTTTTGTAAACGATCGTTCTTGCTCCAGAATTTTTCCTGTTCATTTTTTAAACGCAACAATATTTTTTTGGGTGATGAATTCCAGTTTAAAAAATACGTATCAGGAATTATTAATGTCATCAGTGTGTTTGTATCAACGCCTAATTGTAAAAGAGAATCATTACTGGAAAGAAAGTTTAATGTAGTTGCAGAATCAGTTGAAAAATTTTTGCCGATCGCTTTTGCAAGGTCTTCACGAATACGTAGTTTATTTATCACCAATCGCACAGGGCTTTGATGGTTGTTGCGCAGCATTCTCACAATAGAAAAAATGCTTTCACCTTTTTTTATTTCAAAGCGGCCTGGTGTTATATGCGCAAAAGCTTTTGTTTGCTTTGCAAGAAAATTAAATATTGATATGCTGCGAATAATTTTCCCTGTATCCAGCTGTTGCATAATCTGTTCCTGTATAGGCGCATTATCACGAACATATACATAACGGGTATTGTTTGAAAACTTGGTAGCTGGT
>JABDGW010000128.1 GCA_013285855.1 Bacteroidota bacterium | reverse complement strand
CAGGTCAGCAAGTAATACACATTAAAGTCGCACGTTATAGTGAGTTGATGAGTGAGTTAATATCCCTTCAGTTAAGGTTTGAATATTTTTATGATGAAATTGATTCTAACAAAGGTATTTTTAAGGGTGTTGACAACATAGTATCGCTTTTAGCGAATATCAAGAGCATTGAGGAGTATTTAAATAGTATTGTAGGGGAGTATGAGTCCTGTTATAATCTTTATCCAAATCAATCGTTTATTGATGACTTTTGGATTTTAAAACTAAATAAAGCGGGTAATATAAAATGGAAATATTGTTATGGGGGTTCTAAGTTAGAGACCACACCTTCAATTAAACAAACTTTTGATAAAGGATATATTGTAGTTGGAACAACTGAATCGAACGATGGAGATGTAAGGGGAAATCATGGAAGTGTAGACGTTTGGGTTTTAAAACTTAATTCTGATGGACAAAAAGTTTGGCAAAAATGTTTTGGTGGCTCAGGAGCCGACTGGGGGTCTTCTGGAAGTTCAACTTTAGAAGGTGGTACATCAATTCAGCAAACAAAAGATGGTGGATATATTGTCGCAGGTACGACTTCTTCGAATGATGGAGACGTTAAAGGAAATCACGGTGGATCTGATTATTGGATATTAAAATTAGATAAAACAGGAGTAATTCAGTGGCAAAGATGCTTTGGAGGAAGTACTAATGAATATGCCACATCGGTAAAGCAATTAAAGGACGGCGGATATATTGTGGCTGGCTATTCGAATTCAATTGATGGAGATGTAGTTGGTCAACATTCGCAATTCTCTGAAAATGATTTTTGGATTATCAGACTTAATAAAAACGGAAATCTTAAATGGCAAAAATGTTTAGGGGGAACTTTGGATGAAGAAGCACATGATGTAATACAAACCGCAGATAATGGGTTTTTGGTTATTGGACATGCCATGTCAACCGATGGAGATTTAATATGCAACCAACCATTTTGGAGTTGGGTTATTAAACTTGATTCGTCCAGTAATATTCAATGGCAAAGAACATTTACAGGAGCTACAGAGATATTTTCAGTAAAGGAAACGAAAGATAATGGATATATAATTGCAGGAAAAGCTCAACTTAATGACGGCGTGGTAAGTGGCGTTCATTTTGATTCTTTAACACAAGACTATAACTGGGATTTTTGGACTTTGAAATTAAATAATAAAGGGTATATACAATGGCAAAAATGCTTAGGAAGTTCAAAATTAGATATGGCATTTAGTATTGAACAAACAACGGATGGAGACTATATTACCGCGGGATTATCGACAGGGAAAGACGGAGATGCTAATGCAAATCATGGGTTGGATGATTTTTGGATTGTCAAATATGGAGCTGATTTAACTAATTACTTTATCGAAACATTTCCACTTTGTGGTACATCATTTTGCCCTTCAGAACAATTAGTATTAGATTATTCAGCTACGGGTGTTTTTAAGCAAGGAAATTTTTTTACTGCCCAATTATCAAATAGTAAAGGCTCTTTTACTTCCCCAAAGGATATTGGTAAAATTACATCAACTACTTCCGGTTCCATTAATGTTACCCTACCTTCTAACGGAAATGGCAATAATTATAGAATTAGAGTTATAAGTTCGTTGCCTCCAATTACTGGAAGCAATAATGGAACTGGTTTTGAAATCAAATGTTCATCCCCCACGAACCTTTTCGCTGATTCTATTACCACATCAACCGCATTCATACATTGGGATACAATCCAATGTGCAATAGGCTATACTTATCACTACAGGCGCTTGGGAAGCACAACATGGCTTGCCTTTTCGGTTTATGGAAGTGCAGTTGAACTTATTTCTTTACAATCAAATAATACGTACGAATGGTCGGCAAAAACTGATTGTGATGGGTATTCTTCTTCATATTCACCAATTACTTCATTTACTACAAAACATTCGACAAGCACATCAAGTTTAAACACAAGTACAAGCAATTTCGGTTTTAAAGTATATCCTAATCCTTCAAGTTCAAAATTTACTATCCAATTTAATCAATATAAAATTCAACAAATTAATATTTACAACCTTTTAGGGAAACTCGTTAAAACATACAAAAAGATCATATCGCCTATGATAGTTGATTTATCTGAATTAAAATCCGGTGTGTATTTTATTGACTTTATTAGCGATGAGGGAAAAGAAACTCAGAAAATAATAAAACAATAAACTATAGTAATTTCTGCAGCGGCAGATTCTTGGTAGCGAATAATTCACATCATGAGATCGGCAGTTCGCAACAGCAGATTGACAATTAAGTTTACAATGCGGATAGTGGCTGCATCTTACTTTTACTTAATCAACTTTAAGGATAATGCAATGGAT
Source organism: Bacteroidota bacterium (assembly GCA_013285855.1). Lineage (GTDB taxonomy): Bacteria > Bacteroidota > Bacteroidia > Chitinophagales > Chitinophagaceae > Parafilimonas. The sequence continues at coordinate 1,931 of JABDGW010000128.1, read as the reverse complement.
AATATTATGCATCCACTGCAATTTTCTCTTGCAATTCTGCTGCTGATAATCGTTCCCCTGTGTTTGATTTATTACGCTTATTGCTCATGCTGTAAACAGAATGTTTCTGTTGCTTTTCTGTTGGCGGCAAGTTATGAATACCCTGGTGAATCATTACCCATTTGCAAATGGTGGTGCGGCTGATGCCATACTTTTGGCCAAGCTTTCTGAAGCCGCCACCTTGGGTTAAATACTCCTGAATGATCTGTTCTTTTATGTCCATAAAATGGTCGTTTTTAGTCAACCTATTTCAGGACGAGACACCCATGGCTGAAGTAATAACGTCGTACCCCACTTGCACAAAACCCCCTGTTGTACGTTCGCCTTTCGTCACTACAAATAAAGGTCTGTTTCAACTTCCCAAGTGAATGGTTCATTAAAAGTCTTCAACGTTTTTAGCTCTGAAATGTTCAATGATTTCCATGTTGTTTTTTTAGGCCCTTTGTTATCGTTGCCTTTCGTTAACGCTCTTTTCTTTGTCAAAAAGTTATAGCTGTAATCTTCAAAGTCCTGTGTCGCTCTGTGAAAAGAGAAATGGTCAGCACCAATCAAAACAAACTGCCCTTTTTGATAACGGAATTTGTAAATAGCGTTTGTTACATACCAACTGCCCATGTTATAGAAGAGATGAAACTTGATTTCCAATATTCCGTTGTTAATCGTCAACTCTTCGTATGGGTCGTCCATAGTTGGATTATCATGCTTTAAGATAAATGAATTGCTTTGCTCTGTCAGCTCATAGCTATCGTCAGCAGGCTTTTTGAAAAGTATCAATAACATTCTTGGCTGCGTCAAAACAGTGTCTTCTAAACTGTTTACCAACAAAATGCTGTCTTTGTGTTGAATAATAATAGATGCGTCTTTTGCACCGTCTTTGTTTAAATCGCCATAAGCACTGTCAAGAATTGTCCAACCGACAGGTACAAATTCAGTGATGTTTTGTCCAGTTAATTTTATAAAAGGATAAGTAAAGTTTTGTCCGAAGGAAACGCCAAAACAAATACCCAATATGAATGTTAGAAGCTGTCGCATAAGGTGACGTACAACGTTGAGGGCTTGCGGCTGTGCTGGATTTTTATAACGTCCAGCCCGGTACCGAAGCCCATTAAAAATACTGCTGATGAAGATAAGAACAAAAGGTAATTAGAATTCCGTCCGCCGATGCCGCTGCTGATAGTTAACAAAAAGGTGAGGATTTATTCGTCTGCCAGCATAGTAGCAAACCCCATGTTGCCTGCAGTAGTTTCACCTACATATGTCTGATACTTCCTTTCTCGATAGGGTATCCCCATATAATACCCCTTGTCTAAATGCGTCACAAGCTTTATCTTTTTTGCCGACCGCCAACCAGCAAAGCCCCACCATGTAATTACTTTCTCCAAGCACATAGTTTTGGTTAATGCAGTTTTCAAAATCATAGAAAGCTCTTTTGATTTGTCCGAGTGAATAATATGCTATACCACGATCATAATATATTTCACAAGATGCAACATCAAAAGCAGCTTGTTCGCCAAGTATTCCGTCTTTGTTAAGGTCCAACACAAATTGTGGTCTTGAGGTGTCCGAGGGGTTAGACAGACCTTTTGTTATTAAGGCTTTGTTATAGAACTCAATTGCTTCTTGAAATTTTTTTTGTCTGTACTTACAGAGCCCAATATAATAAAACGCTGTCGTGTTATTAGGGTCAAAACTCAATAATTTCTTATAATCATTAATGGCGAGGCTGTCTTGTTGAAGATTTTCATAGCAAAGTCCACGCTGGATATAAGCTTCTTTTAATTTTGGATTCTTTTGAATTGCTTTGTCGAAAATTGGTATTGCCGCTTTATAATTTCCCGTCAAACCAATGTTGTGTCCTTGCTTAAGATAGTCGTCTGCAGACTTAAGGTTAC
>JABDGW010000127.1 GCA_013285855.1 Bacteroidota bacterium | reverse complement strand
TTTTAATACGCTTGTGGATAAACAGTTGTTTATTGACTTCGGCAATGTTTATTACTGGCTTTTCGCATTGGTATTTATTGTATTTACCGGTGTACTGGCCGGTAGTTATCCTGCCTTCTATTTATCATCATATAAACCGGTAAAAGTTTTAAAAGGAACATTCAAAGCCGCACATGCTTTAGTTACTCCGCGCAAAGTTTTGGTTGTGCTGCAATTCACGTTCGCCATTGCACTTATTATTTGCACAATACTCGTTGAGCAACAAATTAAGTATGCGCAGGCAAGAGACACAGGTTATTCAGGCGACAGGATTGTTTATACAGCTCTTAGTGGTGATATTAATAAAAACTTTCTGCTGATAAAAAATGAATTACTCAGCAGTGGAGCCGCAGTTGCTGTAACGAAATCCGGTTGTCCCATCACTCAGCGATATAGCGATAGCTGGGGCTTTACATGGACGGGCAGTAATGAAGATGATAAGAAAACAGATTTTATAAGAATGGCTTCAGACGCAGATTTTGTAAAAACGTTAGGTGTGCATTTAGTTGAAGGAAGGGATATTGACATATACAAATATCCGGCAGACTCAACAGCAGTATTATTAAATGAAACTGCTGTAAAAGTGATGCATTTAAAAAATCCTATCGGCACTGTTATAAATTCTGATGATAAAAAATGGCCGGTAGTTGGCGTAGTAAAAGATTTTATTTATGCATCACCGTACGAAAAAGTACAACAGCTTATGGTAATGGGCCCGGCTACATGGTTTACTGTGATGCACTTTAAATTAAACCCGGCTAATTCAACACAAAGAAATATGCAGCTTGCAGAAAATATTTTTAAAAAGTATAACCCGCAATACCCGTTTGATTACAAGTTCGCAGATGAATCTTATGCAAAAAAATTCCAGGAAGAACAACGTACCGGAACATTGGCGGCATTGTTTGCGGGCTTAACCATTTTTATTTCATGTTTGGGATTATTTGGTCTTGCAACATACATGGCAGAGAATCGTATAAAAGAAATTGGTGTACGTAAAGTGTTGGGTGCATCGGTAATGAATATTACGTCATTGCTTTCAAAAGATTTTTTAGAGCTTGTTATTATTTCACTCATTGTTGCTTCTCCAATTGCGTGGTGGGCAATGACAAGTTGGTTGAAAAATTATTCTTACCGCATATCCATTGAATGGTGGGTATTTGTATTAGCAGGCATTTTATCTGTTGCCATTGCATTGCTTACGGTAAGTTATCAATCTATTAAAGCGGCTATTGCAAATCCTGCAAAGAGTTTAAGAACGGAATAGAATTCAAAAGTCAAAAATAAAAATTCAAAAAGGAGGCTATAATTTTTTGACTTCTAACTTTTAAATTTTGACTTAATACTATGTTCAGAAACTATTTCAAAATTGCGCTACGCAATCTTTCAAGAAATAAAATTTATTCTTTTATAAATATTGCGGGCTTATGCATTGGCCTTGCCTGTGCCATGCTTATTATATTATATGTAAAAGATGAAGTGAGCTATGATCGTTTTCATAAAAATGTAAATAATATTTATCGTGTAGTTACACAAAGCATTGACAAGAATGGTGGCAAGGGACGAAAAGATGGGAATTCCGGTTATTTGCAAGGTCCGCGTTTTGCGCAAAATATTCCTGATATAAAAGCATTTGTTCGCGTGCAAAGCGGCTCGCAGGATCTTAAAACAGGAACAGAAGTAAAATCGCAGGACTTATTATATGTTGATTCAAATTTCTTTTCTGTATTTTCTTTTCCATTAGTAAACGGTAATCCAGCAACATGTTTAAAAGAAGCGCATTCAATTGTATTGAGTGAAGATGCGGCCAAAAAACAATTTGGTACAACTGATGCAGTTGGTAAAATGATGATGCTGAAAGATGACAGCGCATTTATGCCTTACAAAGTAACTGCCGTAGCAAAAAAAGTTCCGCAGAACTCGTCTATAAAATTTGATGTGTTATTGCCGATAAAAGAATCTAAAGAAGATGCATCAAATAGTGAGAACTGGTTTAATTTTTTCCTGAACACATTTGTTGTACTTCAGCCAAATGCCAATATGCAAACAGTTGAAGCCAAGATGCAGAAATTCTATCTCGAAGATTCTAAAGATGCAATAAAATCTTTAACTGCAAAATATGGTTCTGACGTAGAAGACTGGAAAAGTACCTATTTATTACAACCATTTTTAGACATGCACATGAGCACTGAATTGCCTGCGCAAAACGGCCTTTCAGATGCAAGTAACCCAATGTATTCTTACATACTTTCAGGTATTGCATTGTTTATACTATTAATTGCATGCATCAATTTTGTAAACCTTACTGTTGCACGCTCTGTAAAACGCGCCAAAGAAATTGGGATAAGAAAAGTTGTAGGCGGAGACAGAAGACAACTCATCTTTCAATTTTTAGGCGAATCTTTTTTGTTGTGCATCATCGCTTTTGCATTAGCTATCGGTTTAGTAGAACTTATTCTTCCTGTATTTAATGATCTTGCCAACAAAGCACTTGCAATTTCTTATTTGTTTGATGCGAAATTAATTGCTGGTTATATTCTTCTTTTTATGCTCACGTCTTTATTAGCTGGTTTTTATCCTGCATTGGTGTTATCATCATACAATCCTGTACAAACATTATATAGCAGGTTTAATCTTGCCGGAAAAAATTACCTGCAAAAAACATTAGTTGTTTTACAGTTTGCGCTGGCATCATTCTTAATAATTGCAACCTTTACTATTTATGAACAATTCAATTTTCTTACAACTGTTAATTTGGGCTATGATGACAGCAATCTTGTTGTTGTTAATAAATGGGAGACAAGGCACGACCAGGCAAAGCTTTTCAAAAATGAATTAATGAAAAATCCTGACATTGTCAATTTTGCGGCAAGAAATGGTGGCATGTGGGGTACAGTGGCAAAGGTTGCCAGCGATTCAACTATAAATTTTGATTATGAAACAGTTGACGAATCTTTTTTGCCATTATTAAAAATTCCTGTGGTAAAAGGAAGAAAAAAAGCAGGATGGAAAAAATCCGATCGGGTAGACAGTGAATTTTTGGTACAACAATCAAAAATATAATGTTATTGGTGTAGTAAAAGATTATCACTACCAGGCATTAAATTATGAGATCGGGCCACAGTTATTTACTATGAAAAATGATAATTCTTACGGAAGATTTTTTATTAAAATAAGACCTGGCAGTGAAACTTCAAGTCTTAAACAAATTCAAAAAGTATTTAAAGCAATATTTCCTTTAAGTCCTTATACATACACATTTATGAATGAGGAAAATCTTAAAAGTTACGAAGCAGAAGCTAAGTGGAAACAGATCATGTTGTTTGGCGCAATATTGACAATCTTTATTTCCTGCATCGGCTTATTTGGCCTCTCAGTTTTATCTGCTGAAAAACGCACTAAAGAAATTGGCATTCGCAAAGTGTTGGGTGCATCAGTTCGTGGTGTTGTAACTATTCTTTCAAAAGATTTTTTAAAGCTCGTTGGTATTGCATTAATTATTGCAATACCTGCAGCATACATAGTAGGAAACAAATGGCTGCAAAATTATCCGTACCGCATTGCGCTTAACTGGTGGCTATTTGTATCAGCAGCGGTAATGGTAATATTGATTGCATTAATAACCGTGAGTTTCCAGGCAATAAAAACAGCGGTGGCAAACCCGGTGAAGAGTTTAAGAACGGAATGACAGGCGTAAATGAATGATTAATTATGAATAAATCACAAATCAAAAACTGCTTTTGTAATGTTCAGAAAAAATATTCTTATCGCATTCAGATCACTTAGAAAAGATCTGCCTTATACCATTACAAATTTGGCAGGTTTAACTATTGGTATTACCTGCTGCCTGCTAATCCTTTCTTTTGTAACCTATGAGTTGAGTTTTGATCAGTTTCATGCAAAAAAAGATCGTATTTATCGGGTTAATTATGATGTTCTGATGGGAGGCAATGAAACCGTTTCACCGTCTGTGCCGGTTTTTGTTGCGCCTGAATTAAAAAAGAAATTTCCCGAGATAGAAGATGTTACACGTTTTTCTCCTGAATGGTCAGCACGAACAATAAGGCATGGAAATGTTTTTTTTGATGAAAAAAATTTTTGTTATGCTGATGCTAATTTCTTTAATGTATTAGACTTTAAATCTGTATCAGGGAATTTACAAACAGCGCTGAGCAAACCAAACACAGTTGTAATTACAAAAACTATTGCCAAAAAATATTTTGGAAAAAGCGATCCTGTTGGTCAGGTATTATTATTTAATAATGAAAAACACTTTGTAGTTGCTGCTGTAATGGAAGATGTTCCTCCAAACTCGCATTTTAGTTTTGATTTTCTCACATCTTTTTACAGCATTCCT
>JABDGW010000126.1 GCA_013285855.1 Bacteroidota bacterium | reverse complement strand
TTATATAAGGGGAAAAGACATAAGAATTGATTTAATAAGTGACATGTTTAGCCAAACTATTTTTTATAACGGTAATACAGGCAATGCCACTATTTTAAAAAATGTCGGGCAATCAAAATATATTTCAAATTATAATGCAGATGAATGGAAAAAAGAAAATGAAATGTATAATGGTATTGCAATATCCTTTACGGGAAATACAAAAAAAATTCTTGATTATACCTGCAAAGAGGCAGTATTGAAATTAAAGAATGGAAACAACTATACCGTATTTTATGCACCTGATATACTGCTATCTGTTACAGAAAACCCTTTTGAATTTAAAGATATTCCAGGCGTTATACTTGAATATGAATCTTCAATTAAGCCTGTTGATTACTACAATCGCTTATTTTATAATTAAAGGAAAGTTTTCAAACCTGATTGCCTGCATGTTTTTATGGGATATATTTTCTTTCTTTTATCTTATATCAAGTTGGATTGTTTTAGCCAAACGTTCAGTGCCTGAAATAAGAAGGCTGGCAAAAAAAGATGATGGGAGTGCCATTTTTGTTTTTTTATTGATAGTTATTTCTTCTTTTGCAAGCATGTTTGCTGTTTTATTTTTAATGGTTTCGCAAAGTAATGCGGCTTCCAGAGATAACCTGTATTTGCCGGTAGCTGTTGCGGCCATGTTATTATCGTGGCTTATTGTGCATTCTACTTACGCTTTTCATTATGCACACATGTATTATGATGATGATGAAAAAGAACCTGATAAAGATGCTCAGGGGCTCGAATTTCCTGAAGAAGACCCAAAACCAAATTATATAGATTTCGCTTATTTTTCTTTTGTGATCGGTTGCACATTCCAGGTTTCGGATATTGAAATTTCATCCCCGAAGATCAGGCGTGTAGTATTGTTTCATGGTTTATTATCCTTTGCACTTAATACGTTCGTGGTTGCACTTACTATTAATCTTATAGCCGGTTTATCAAAATAAAAACTTCTGAAAAAGCATCAAAGTCCTAACAAAAAATATATGCGAAGAATTATTGCATTGATATTTTGCTTTTATTGTATTGAAATCATTCATGCACAAAATGATACTGCTCTATTTAAAGTAATTGCATTTTATACTGCAAAAGAAGACGCTGCACATATAAGCTTTGTACATGAAGCCAATCGCTGGTTTCCGAAAATAGCCAAAGAATATAATTTTATTTATGATTCTACAAATGATTGGGGTAACCTAAACGCAGCATTCTTATCAAACTATAAAGTAGTATTGTTTTTAGATACAAGGCCTGATGATTCTTTGCAAAGAGCAGCCTTTGAAACATACATGAAAAATGGCGGCGCATGGATGGGTTTTCATTTTGCAGGCTTTGCATTAACACCATCCGCTTATCCGCAAAACTGGGATTGGTATCATAATGAATTTATCGGAGCAGGCCAATATGTAAGCAACACGTGGAGACCAACATCTGCAATAGTAAGAGTTGAAGATCCAACACATCCAACAACAAAAGGTCTTCCGCATTTATTTAAATCTTCACCAAATGAATGGTATAGATGGGAAAAAGATCTACAGCAAAATCCTGATATAAAAATTTTGCTTGCTATTGACTCATCTAGTTTTCCGCTCGGTACTGGGCCTAAACTAAATGAAATATGGCACAGCGGTTATTATCCTGTCGCATGGACAAATACTCATTATAAGATGATCTATTTAAACATGGGCCATAATGATATTGACTATGAACATGGAACCAATGCAGAATTATCTTTTCAGTTTGAAAATGATACTTATGATAAGTTTATTATTAATGCATTGCTTTGGTTGGCTGGAAAAAATAATTAATTATGCCTGATAAAAAACCCGGCAACTTTCGTTGCCGGGTGCACCTTTAAAACAATACTTATAAACCAAAAACAAATTATCTGCCCGCAGTTCCTAAATCGAACAGGGCTTTTACTTCGTCGTCCGTCAAAGCCGTTTTATAAAATCGTACGTCATCAATATTACCGGTTAATCCTGCACTCATATAATCAGGAATTGTTGTTGATGCATCGCCTGGTGTTGATGCAGTTGATTCAAATGTACCAATGGTTGCATAGTTGGGTGCAATCATAAGCAATGAAGCATTCACATCAGGAAAAGGTGTACCACCGATTGTTGTTAAATCATATACATTTCTTAAAATACCATTTGCATAATAATGTAACGTTTTATCACTGCCATTATATGTAATTACAATATGCGTCCAATCAAGAGAATCATAAAATGCAGGTTCCATAAATGTAGCAGCATACGTTAAGTGTGGCCCTGTTCCATCTACATTTCCCAAACCTCCATCAATATCGAATGAGTTATCAGCGTGCTTACGATAAGCCATTCCCAGTATAGGCCAGTTTGGAATATTTGGTGTGCTTAACTGGAACAAATTGGTAAGCAAACTTGTATCAGGTACCTGTGCCCACACGCTTAATGTATATCCATTTTGCAACGTATCATTGCTTCCGTAAGTTGTATTATCTTCTCCTGCATCAGTAGCTTTAGGCCCATATGTAAGCCAGCCTGCATCTAAATGAATTGCCTGGCCTATTCTGCCTGTAACATAACTTTGTGCACCGCCCATCAATACAGGATTTTCGCCATGTACAGATTCTGTAGCAGTGCCATCAAAAGCCCAGTGTGCAATTATATTATCATGCTGCACTTCGTCTGAACTATTATAACCATCAATTTCAGGAGCTTTTAATACAAAGCCTGAGAGTGTTGCAGTTCCACCGGGTGTTGTTACTGAAACATCACCTGACCCGCCTGACCCAACAACTGCACTGATGGTTGTTGAATTGGTTACAGTAAATGATGCTGCAGGTATGCCGCCAAAACTTACTGCTGTTGCGCCTGTAAGATCTGTACCTGTAATTGTAACAGTCGCGCCTGATGCAGCCGTGTCTGGTGAGAAAGACGTAATAGTTGGTTTAGGCACAACAGGTGGCGTTGAGTTGTCTGTTTTTTTACATGCGAGCATGGTAGTAATGGCGAGTATAAATAAGCTACTTATAACAAGCCAATCGTTCTTGGTTCTTTTCATTTTGTTTTTAGTTTAATTGATGAAATATTTAAGAGGTTTTTCATTTATAAAGTTTTCAGTTGTTTTAATTGTGATAGTTGTGCCGGCATTATTGAAATTGCAGCACCTCCTCCGGAAACCAGTTTTAATGTTATTTGAGATGCATTTGTTACAATAAACTGTTTGATTGTATATGCTTCCGGATTTGTTTTCCAGTCTGCATTATCTGCATCTGCATAAATAGTTGCTACATATTTTTTCGATGGATCAAGAAAAGAAAAATCAGTCGGAATGTCTCTTTTATTTTCATCAGTGATGGCGCCGATAAACCAGTTGTCGCTGTTCTTTTCCTTTCTTGCAATAGCAACATAATCTCCGGGTTCTGCTGCTAAAATTTTTGTATCATCCCAATCAACCGGCACATCTTTTATAAACTGAAATGCATCTTTATGTGCTTCGTAATTTTCAGGAAGATCAGCAGCCATTTGCAGCGGGCTATATATTGTTACATACAATGCCAGTTGTTTTGCAAGTGTTGAACGTAATTGACGATCGGGTACATTTGGGTTATATCCTTTCAGTTTAAAAATACCAGGTGTATAATCCATTGGGCCGCCCATTAATCTTGTAAAAGGTAAAATGGTTTCATGCTCCGGCTCATTTCCAAAAGGGCTGAATGCATTGTATTCATTACCTCGGGCCGCTTCACTTGCCATCCAGTTTGGATAGGTTCTTTGCACACCTGTTGGCCGCATCGGTTCATGCATATCAACCATTATATTGTATGATGCTGTTTTCTTTGCAACTCTTACATAGTGATTCACCATCCATTGCCCGTCATGATGTTCACCACGTGGAATTATTTTTCCAACATATCCTGTTTTTACAGAATGATATCCAAATTCGTTCATGAACTTATAAGCAGTATCCATTTGCCTTTCGTAGTTGGTTGCCGAGCCTGATGTTTCATTGTGCATAATCATTTCAACACCTTTCGAATGTGCATACTCTTCAATTCCCTTCACATCAAAATCAGGATAGGGTGTTACAAAATCAAACACCTCTTCTTTCCAGTTACCAAACCAATCTTCCCAACCAACATTCCATCCTTCAACCAAAACGCCTTTAATATTATTAGCTGCAGCAAAATCTATATAACGTTTTACGTTTGCAGTATTGGCGCTGTGTTTTCCGCTTGCAATTAAATTGCCATTTGCATCTTTATCATCAGCGCTATTTGCATAACTCCAGGTGCCTTTGCCCGTTTGCATTTCCCACCAAACACCTACAAACTTCATCGGTTTTATCCACGATGTATTTGCAATGGCACAAGGATCATTCAAATTGAGAATCATTTTAGATGCAAGTATATCTGCAGCATTATCGCTTATAATTATTGTTCTCCATGGTGTGTGACAAGGTGCATGTAAATAGGCCTTGTTGCCTGTTGCATCGG
>JABDGW010000125.1 GCA_013285855.1 Bacteroidota bacterium | reverse complement strand
GAAAAACGTTTAAGCAGTGAATGTGAACATTTAATGCAAAACATCATACGTCAAAAATTAATTGTTGCTATCGAACAGCAGAATTGTTCAAATCCATATAAAAAAACAGTTCTTGTCTTTTTACCCGAGAATGATTATTACGAAATCGAGTTATTATTTGCACAGTATTTATTGAAGCAACATGGCATCCGGGTTATTTATCTTGGTATAAATGTTCCGGAGAAAGATGTAAAGCAAATAGCATTTAATAAAAAACCTGATTTCATTTATACACAATACAGCGATGTACCCCCCAATAATAATATGTACAAGTTCATCGAAAAACTATCTCAGCATTTTAAAAATTTTACAGTTATTGTTACAAGCGCACGATTACAATTCTTCAGGAAAAATATTCCTGAAAATATTCAGCTAAAATTTTCTATACCAGAGGCTGTGAATTATATCATGCAATAAAAAACCCCGCTTAGCGGGGTTTAAAATTTAAGATGCACTTTCTGTATTATTATCTGCAGGTGATTCTGCAGGTGGTATCTGTTGGGAATTATCCATAGTTTCTTGTGTTGGCTGTTGCGGCTCAGGAGTTGGTTTTTTTGGAGCTGCTTTTTTCGGGGCTGACTTTTTCGGAGCTGCTTTTTTTTGGAGCAGCCTTTTTAACTGCAACTTTTTTCGGAGCGGCTTTTTTGGGGGCGGATTTTTTCGATGCTGCTTTTTTCGGAGCGGCTTTCTTAGCAGCCTTTTTCGGAGCAGCTTTCTTTACTGTAGCTTTAGCAGATTTTTTTGGAGCTGCTTTTTTTGGAGCTGCGATATTTTAAAACCATATTTATTTAGCAAGCTTATATTAAGAAACAATCGCAAATCTTCAAGGGAATAATAACGAATATTTGTACTGCTGCGTGTTGGTGCAAGCAATGCGTAACGCTTCTCCCAAATACGTATAGTATGCGCTTTTATACCGCTTAAATTCTCCAGGTCTTTAATAGTAAACCTATCCATGTATTTTAAACAGATATTATAAAAAAAAGTTTGTCGTCTTATGATAAAAATAAAAGCGCCGGGTTTTACCGGCGCTTAAAAAATAAATTATCCTGATTTAAGGTTTGAGCTTTTTTAAATATTCACCGTAACCGCTTTTAGAATAATATTCAGCAAGCTTCATTAGTTGTGTATGATTTATAAAATTCATCCGAAAAGCAACTTCTTCAATGCAGCCGATTTTTTGCGATTGGCGTTTTTCAATCACTCTTACAAATTCACTTGCATCGCTTAATGAATCGAATGTCCCGGTATCCAGCCAGGCCACACCGCGGTTCATTACACCAACATTCAGTTTTCCGTTTTCCAGATACACCCTGTTTACATCAGTAATTTCATATTCACCTCTTGGTGATGGCTCAATATTTTTCGCAATACTGATCACTTCATTATCATAAAAATACAAACCGGGCACAGCATAATTTGATTTTGGTTTTGGAGGTTTTTCTTCAATGGATAAGGCTTTAAGATTATCATCAAACTCAACTACACCATAGCGTTCAGGATCGCTTACTTCGTACGCAAAAATGGCTGCGCCATCAATATTATTAAATGATTGTACCAGTTTGCTGAATCCTGAACCATAGAAAATATTATCACCTAAAATCAAAGCCACTTTCTCATCACCTATAAAATCTTCGCCGATAACAAATGCCTGCGCAAGTCCGTTTGGCTTTTCCTGCACCGCATAAGAAAAGCTGCAGCCTAATTCTTCACCTGTGCCTAGCAAGCGTTTAAACTGCACAGCATCATCAGGTGTTGTAATGATGAGAATATCTTTTATGCCTGCAAGCATTAAAACAGAAAGCGGATAATAGATCATGGGCTTATCATACACCGGCATTATTTGTTTGCTTATGCCTTTTGTAATGGGATACAAACGTGTGCCCGAGCCACCGGCAAGAATAATTCCTTTCATATTTTAATTGCTTTATAAGCGATGCAGAATATCTGCGAGATAGAAATTTTTTTTGTCTTTATCTGAAAGCAGCAATTCATCTTTGGGTAATTGCCAGTCAACTTTTAAATCCGGATCATCATACATTATTCCAAGCTCTGATTCTTTGTTATAAAAATTATCGCATTTATAAAAGAAAACAGCTCTATCACTTAATACAACAAAGCCATGCGCAAAGCCGCGGGGAATGTATAGTTGTTTGTGATTTTCCGCAGTAAGCTCAATTGTAAATGCATTGCCAAATGTTGGAGAATATTTCCTGAGATCAACGGCAACATCCAGCACGCTACCTTCTAAAACACGCACCAGTTTCGCCTGCCCATGTTCACCTGTTTGCATATGCAATCCACGTAATACGCCGTATGTTGATGCTGACTGATTATCCTGTACAAACTGTACGTTTAAACCGGTTAACTGTTCAAATTTTTTTGCATTAAAACTTTCGAAAAAATAGCCGCGGCTATCTTCTAAAACTGTATCGTTAATTATGTAACAGTCTTTTAAAGGGGTTTGTTCTATCTTCATTACCTGTTACTATATTGCTCTGTGTAATAATTTTGATACTCACCGCTGGTTACGTGCTTTAACCAATCTTCATTTTGCAAATACCAGTCAATGGTTGCACTTAAACCTTCTTCGAAAGTTACAGAAGGTTTCCAACCTAATTCTTTATTAATTTTTGATGCATCAATTGCATAGCGCAAATCGTGGCCCGGCCTGTCTTTTACATATGAAATTAATTTTTCACTTTCGCCATTTTCACGATGCAGCTTTTCATCCATCAGTTTGCAAAGCAACTTTACAAGATCAAGATTTTTCCATTCATTAAACCCGCCAACATTATAATGTTCTCCATTTCTTCCTTCATTAAAAACGAGATCAATTGCTCTTGCATGATCAATTACATACAACCAGTCTCTTGTATTTTCGCCTTTGCCGTACACAGGCAATGGTTTTTTATGTATGATATTGTTGATAAAAAGCGGAATTAATTTTTCAGGAAAATGATTTGGACCATAATTGTTTGAACAATTGGTAATGACATACGGGATATGAAATGTTTCGCCATAAGCTCGCACAAAATGATCTGATGAAGCTTTGCTGGCTGAGTATGGTGAATTAGGCGCATAACCTGTTTCTTCAGTAAATAAACCCTCAGCGCCTAAAGTACCATACACTTCATCTGTTGATACATGATGAAAGCGATGTGTATTTAAATTTTCTTTCCAGTAATTTTTTGCAGCAGTTAAAAGATTTACTGTGCCGATAATATTTGTATAAATAAAATCCATAGGGGAAAGAATAGAACGGTCAACATGGCTTTCAGCTGCAAGATGAATCACATCAGTGATATCATGTTGCTCAAAAACATTCATCAGCGTTTCAAACTCTAAAATATTTGCATGTTCAAAAAAATAATTTGGCGCATTTTCTACATCTTTCAAATTTTCCAAATTGCCTGCATAGGTAAGCGCATCAAGATTTACAATTTTGTAATCCGGATATTTATTTACAAACAACCGCACTACATGCGAACCTATGAAACCTGCACCGCCTGTTATTAAAATATTTTTGTTCATAAAGGTGCAAACGTATATTTTTTATTCAATTGATACATATTCATGCGCTGAATGCTCAATATTTTTTGGTATAAGCAGGCTTTTATACAGTTGCCTATAATTTTCAACTTCAGTTTCTTTAGAAAAATTTGCGGCAGCAAATAATGCAGCTTGTTCACCCATTTTTTTCCTGAGTTCATCATTTTCTATTAGGACTTTTAATTTAGAGCCCATGGCCTCCACATTATTAACATTTACTAAAAAACCGGTTTCATTATCAATTAAAGTATCCCGCACACCACCCACATCCGTTGCTACCACTGGTTTGCCGCACCATTGCGCTTCAATCAAACTCATTGGTGTTCCTTCATTTTCCGAGGTAAGCGTAACAATATCCATAGCCTGCATTGCAGGAATAATGTCCTGAATCCATGAAGTAAAAATTATATCAGCTTTACCTGCTGCATTTTCAGTATAACTTAAATCAAGCGTTGTGCATTGCTGTTTGATCTGCTTTTTTAATAACCCATCACCAATAATAAAAAAACACAACTTCCTTTTTACAGTTGCTTTTAAATGATGAGCAACCTGCACAAACATCTGCAGATTCTTTACAGGCACCATTCTTCCAGCTATGCCTATTGCAATAGTTTCATCCGGTATATTATATTTCGTTCTTACAGCATTACGCTGATATGCTGAATTATTATTAATTCTTGCAGCTTCAATGCCAAGAGCAATTGTTCTTATTTTTTCTGCAGGTATAATCTTATATATTTCTGAAAGCTCTTTTTGTTGCCAGGCGCTTATTGCAATAATTATGGTTGAAATACGGCAAAGCTTGTTTTCAACCCGCAATAAAACTGAGCTGATAAACCGGTTATAATAAGAATGAAAATGATGACCATGAAATGTATGTATGATACAGGGAACTTTACACCGATGAGCAGCCAGCCTTCCTAAAAAACCAGATTTGGCGCCATGCGTATGAACAATATTTGCCTTAAAATTCCTGATTGTTTTTTTTATGTTGAAATAAGCCAGCACATCATTAACAGGATTGAAATTTTTTTTGAATTGGATTA
>JABDGW010000124.1 GCA_013285855.1 Bacteroidota bacterium | reverse complement strand
GTTCTTATAATACGATGGTTGGTGAAGGTGCAGGTTCTTTTACTACAGGTAAAGCAAATTCATTTGTTGGCGTTGCAGCAGGTTTTGGAAATGGAACAGGATTTAATAATGTGTACATTGGCGACAGCAGCGGATATTATGGAAGTACAGGAAAAAATAATACAATAGTTGGTTACCAGGCAGGCCTGCATAATTTAACTGATTTCAATTGCTTTTTTGGACAACAGGCAGGTATAAATAATACGAATGGAACCAAGAATACTTATCTCGGTTATCACGCTGCCAACACAGGTACCACAGGCAGTTCAAATACAATTATTGGTTACGGTGCAGATGTAAATAACGGCACAATTTCAAATGCAACAGCTATTGGAAATCTTGCAGTAGTTGATGTAAGCAATCATATACACATAGGCAACGCCTTTGTTACTTCTATCGGCGGCCAGGTAAGCTGGACAGCTTTTTCTGACGAAAGAATTAAAACAAATATTAAAGAAAATGTGCCCGGACTTGTATTTATCAATTTGCTAAAACCTGTTACTTATCATTTTGATTTAGGTAAACAGGAAACAGTTACCGGCAAAAAAATTGCTGAAGAATGGGATGGTAAATATGATATACAGCAAACACAATTCACTGGTTTTTTAGCGCAGGATGTAGAAGCAGCTGCAAAAAAAATAGGTTATGATTTCAGTGGTGTTGATGCACCAAAATCCGGTAAAGATTTATATGGTTTGCGTTACAGCGATTTTGTTGTGCCGCTTGTAAAAGCAGTGCAGGAATTATCTGCTCAAAACCAAAACTTACAACAACAAAATAATGATCTTGAACAAAGAGTTGAAAAACTTGAAGCAATGATGAATGTACAATCATCTTCATCATTAAATCAACAACAGGGTTTAAATACGGCCGTTGCTAATCTTTCTCAAAACAGTCCAAACCCTTTCAGCAGTTCAACAAAGTTGAGTTATAACTTACCGCAGCAGTTTTCATCTGCAAAAATTATTGTTACAGATAAAAACGGAAATACTTTAAAACAAATAAATCTATCTAACAGTAACGGTTCGGTAAGTATTGACGCATCAACATTAGGTTCCGGCGCTTATCAGTATTCTTTATACGTGAATGGAAAATTGATTGGGTCGAAGCAAATGATTGTTTCAAAATAACAAATCAAAAATCATCCTGGCAATAAACATGCGCCGGGATGATTTTTTTAATAAACAATTTCTTTTTACAATCATACAGGATGAAAATAAAAATTTACACCCCAATTATTTTTTTTCTTAACCTGAATTACTTTAAGCAAATAAATCTTACGGCAAATAAAGGTTCAATAACAGTTAATGCAACAACACTTTCGTCAGGTACTCACCAGTATCTGAATAATTTTTATAAACTTTTATTATGAATTTAAAAATCAATCGCAAAGTTTTTATTGTAATATTTTTTATGTTGTCAGGAGCAGTCATCAACGCACAAAATATTGCCATTAACGCTACAGGTACATCGCCAGATGCAAGCGCCATGCTTGACGTACAAAGCACTTCAAAAGGAATGCTTGTACCGCGAATGACAACAGTACAACGCACCGCTATTGCATCCCCTGCTACAGGCTTGCTTGTGTTTGATAATACAACAGGTTCTTTCTGGTTTAAGAACACATCAAAATGGGTTGAATTGATTGACAGTTCTAACACAACCTGGACAAAAAATGTTTCTGATGTTTATTTAAATAACGGTGAAAATGTTGGCATCGGGTACAAATAATCCTGCTGTTAGATTGCAAATAAGCAATGGTACTGATATTGCAAATGGAACCGGCGGCTATTTAGAACTTGGCTCGCAATCCAATCCAAATCTTGCATTTGATAATAATGAAATACAGGCAAGAGATAATGGAATTGCTTCAAATTTATATATGCAGGTTGGTGGCGGGTATGTTGGTATTGGTACAACTGAACCTGAAGTAAAATTGCAGGTTACTAATGGTACTGATGTTTCAGCAATAAGCGGCGGTTATTTACAACTGGGTTCTTCATCTAATACAAATCTTGCATTTGATAATAACGAAATCCAGGCAAGAAATGTGAGTGCTGCTTCACCACTTTATTTGCAAAACAATGGCGGCGATTTGCAGATTGGATCTTTACAAAGCAGCTCAACAGATGTTCATATCAATAACGGGAAATTAGTAAAAAATGGCACCGGTAATTTTAATATGATGCCTTTATGTTATGGCACCGTAAATTATGATGGAACCATACTGAATGCTACACCCAATGTTACAATTACAAAAGGTGGTAAGGGAAAGTATTTTATTAAATGCCCCGGTATAGATATTAATACAGTAGCATTAGGTAGTTTAATTACGTCTATCAGTATAGGAAATACCATAACACTTATCTATATCTCAAGTCCATCCAAAGAAATAGAAGTGTATATATATGATCCGGCTATTACTCAGAATGTGGATAATGCTTTCTCGTTTGTTTTATATCACCAATAACTTATAAAACACCAATTGAATTTTTATCATTTACTAATTAAAAGATTACTATGAAAAAAAATACCTTTTATCTTCTAATTGTTTTGTTGATTTTAAACCTGCAAACGCTGCGATCTCAAAATATTGCTATCAATTCAACAGGTAATGCACCCAATGCAAGTGCCATGCTCGATGTGCAAAGCACAACTAAAGGAATGCTTATTCCGCGCATGACAACAGCGCAGCGAACAGGCATTGCGGCGCCTGCAACCGGCTTGCTGGTGTTTGATAATACAACAGGTTCATTCTGGTTTAAAAACGCAACGCGATGGATTGAATTAATTGATAGTACCAGCACTATCTGGACAAAAAAAGGTTCTGATGTTTATTTAAATAACGGTGAAAATATGGGAATAGGAACTAACGATCCCGCTGTAAGGCTTCAGGTAAGTAATGGAACTGATATAGCAAATGAAGAAGGCGGTTATCTTGAACTTGGCTCTGAATCAAATCCAAATCTTGCGTTAGATAATAATGAAATACAGGCAAGAAATAATCATGGTGCTTCTGATTTATATATGCAGCTTGGCGGAGGCAACCTTGGTGTTGGGGCAGGCGCTGCTGATGTAAAACTGCAGGTAGATAATGGTACAGATCTTTCAGCATTTAGCGGAGGGTACCTCCAGCTTGGTGCAACATCTAATGCAAATCTTGCTTTTGATAACAATGAAATTCAGGCGCGCAGCAATCGTGCAGCTTCTGCCATGTATTTACAGAACAATGGTGGCAATTTGCAGATCGGATCTTCTTCAGGAAGCACAACAGATGTGCATATTAATAATGGCAAATTAATACAACAGGCAACAGGTAGTAATAACATGATGCCCCTGTGTTATGGGCATGTATCAGCTAATGGCACATTGATAAGCGGCACTTCAAATGTGAGCATTGTAAAAGGAAGCGCTGCAGGATCCTATTATATCAATTGTACAGGAATAACATCTTCTACAATTTTGGTGATTGCGCCAAATGACATACATGGCGCCGCCAGAATTAATGCAGCTTACAACAGTACAAACCGGGCTTATGTTCTTGCGCTTAATGCAGGGGAAGATCCGACAAATTACCCTTTCTCTTTTGTTTTTTATAATCAATAAAAATATTCTATGAAAACATTTATAACAATATTGATTGCTGTGCTTTTGTCTTCACCACTTTTTTGTCAGCAGCAACAGGCGGTGCCTTTAGACAATGCAGAAATTGTTTTTAATGGCGCATATATAGTTATTGCAAACAAAGCAAACTTGGTAATACAGAATTCATCCCCAAAGGCTTTAACTATAAAAAAAGGCGGTGGCATAATAAGTGAAGGTGCAAATAATAATGTACTGTGGAATATTGGAAATGATTCAAATTATTCTATACCATTTGTATCAACAGATTTAACGGCTATTCCTGTTTCATTCAATGCTTCAAATGGCGTGGGTTCAGGCGCGTTTACATTGAGCACATATTCCGGTGAGCCCGACTGGCAAAATTCAGATTATCTTCCTCCAGGTGTTGCTAATGTAAACATGAATGGAAAAGATAATTCAAAACATTTAATAGATCGTTTCTGGAAGATTGCTCCAAATGCTTATACAAAAAATCCAAGGCTCACAAATCTTATATTTAATTACAGGGATTTGGAATGGAGTGAAGACAGTAATTCTATTAAGGAAAAAAATCTTGCAGCACAAAACTGGAACGGAACGAAATGGCTGGCACCCGTTGGCACTGATAAAACTTCAGCAAATTATGTTACTGTGAACGCCGTGAGCAATTATTTTGCATGGTGGGCTTTAGCTGATACCGCATTTGCCTTGTCTTTACAAAAAGATATTGCAATACAGAAAACTGAATATGTATTAATGAATCAAATGACCACTGATAAGCAAAGTATATATCTTGCTCAAAATTTTCCTAATCCATATAAGAGTACAACCACTATTAGTTATTCTTTGCCCGTAAAATATTCATCAGCTAAAATAATTATTACTGATAAAAACGGCAGCACATTAAAACAAATAAATCTTTCTGGCAATAAAGGTTCAATAAATGTTGATGCAGCAACGCTTTCATCAGGCGCTTATCAATACAGTTTATATATTGATGGAAGATTGATTGATACAAAACAAATGATCATTTCAAAATAATATTATTGCCCGGCAAAACAAATAGATAATTTAAAAACT
>JABDGW010000123.1 GCA_013285855.1 Bacteroidota bacterium | reverse complement strand
GTTTATTTACGGTGATACAAACAGCAGCAATTTCTGCATTGGCTTATGTGTTTGCAGAATCACTGAATAGTGTTGTGCATTTACCGCAATTATTACCAGCATTGGCTGATGTAAATATTGGCCATGTATTTTTTCCTTTTGCTGATTTGAATGTAAAGCTTACTGCAATTATTCTCATCATCATTCTTACATGGATAAATACCAAAGGCATTAAAGCCGGTGCAGGTGTAAGCATGGCAATTTTATTATTGGTGTTTGGAAGTATTTTCACCATAATAGCTTTTGGGTTAACAAGTAATGCAGCGCATGTTAGTAATATAACAATGGCAACAACAAACAATTCGCACGTTACAGTAAGTGCTGTATTCACTGCTATGCTTGCAGCATTCTGGGCTTACCAGGGCTGGGCTTCGGTGGGTTATGTTGGCGGCGAAATTAAAGATGCAAAACGCAACCTTCCCAAAGGCATTGCCATTGGTATATTCACCATTATTGTCTTATATCTATTAGTGAATACAACTTATCTTTCTTTATTATCTATTCCGCAACTGGAAGAAATTTATAATGCAGGGAATAAGATTGCTGCGATTGAAGCTGTGAGAAGTTTTTGGGGAAGCAATGGCGCTTTATTTATTTCTGTTTTAATTCTTGTTACAACTTTAGGCTGCTGTAATGCAACCATACTTGCAAGTTGTCGCCCTTATTTTGCGATGGCTAATGAAGGATTATTTTTTAAAAAAGTTGCCAGGCTAAATAATAAACAGGCGCCTGTAAATTCATTGTTGTATCAATGCGTGTGGGCGTGTATTTTAGTACTATCAGGCACATTCGACCAACTGACAGACATGATAATTTTCGCCGTATTTATTTATTACGGTGCTACAACTTTAGGCGTTTTTATTCTGCGCAAAAAAATGCCTGATTCGCCACGGCCATATAAAGTTTGGGGTTACCCGATCGTACCTGCAATTGTTGTAATTTTTTGTGCAGTGCTTGTTATCAATACTATTTATACAAGGCCACGTGAAGCAGCCATTGGCGCAGCGCTTATGCTTACAGGAGTGCCAATGTATTGGTGGTTTACACGAAAGAAAAACATTTAATTATTCTGTTCTTAAACTTTTTATCCCGTATTTAACGGGATTTCCCTGCCCGTCCGGTCAGGCGGGGTTTTGCTCATTCTGTTCGCAAAGACTTTACAGGGTTTGTTATTGCTGCTTTTATTGCCTGGAAACTGATGGTGATGAGTGCAATTAAAATAACAGCAATGCCTGCTAATATAAACACCCATATATCAATGTTTATCCTGTAAGCAAAATCCTGTAGCCATGCATGCATTGCCCACCAGGTAACAGGAATTGAAATAAGAAATGCAATGCCAACCAGTAACAAAAACTCTTTTGATACAAGCAATAAAACCGTTTTAACGGAAGCGCCTAGTACCTTGCGGATGCCGATCTCTTTTGTCCGCTGTTCTATTACAAATGCAGACAAGCCAAATAAGCCAAGACTGGCTATTATAACTGCTAAGATGGCAAATGCTGAAAATATTTGTTGTGTGCGCTGTTCACTTGCATATAATTTAGCAAACTGTTCATCAAGAAAATTATATTCCAGCGGCCCATCCGGGTTAAATGCAGTCCATTGTTTTTTAAGATCAGTTAGAAATCCCTGAACGTAGTTTGTTTTAATTTTTATTATCAATCCTCCGTAATTATTTCCAAGCAACATCATCATGGGAGCCACTGCCTGTTTTGCCGAAGCATAATTGAAATCTGCAATTACACCAATTACTTTAAGTTCCTGCTGGCCGGAACGAACAATAGATCTGCCAACAGGATTTACCCCACTCCACCCCAACTCGCGTACAGCCGCTTCATTAATTATTATACCTGAAGAATCTGTTGGAAAATCTTTTGAAAAATTTCTTCCTTTCAAAATATGCATACCTAAAGTGCGCAGGTAATCATAATCAATATGAAAAATATTCCCATGAATTTCTGTACCATTACCATTTTCATTTTTTGGATAAATTTCTGTTCCATCCATCATCACACCGCCGGGAACATACCTTGAAATACTTGCAGCAATTACGCGGTTGTCTTGCAATAATTGCTGCTCAAAAGCATCCTGGTTTTTGCCAAGTAATCTTGCATCAGGCAGAAACAAAACCTGTTCTTTATCGTAACCTAAATTTTTATTTTGCATATAATGCAACTGCTGGTAAACAATTATTGTAGCAATAATTAATGAAGCAGAAACGAAAAACTGGAATACTATCAAACTGCTGCGCAATGATTTTTTTTGTGTGCCCCGGGCCATTGATGAACCCTTTAAAACTTTAATGGTGTTGAAAGACGATAAAAAAAATGCGGGATAAATTCCGGCTAAAATTCCGGCCAAAACGCTTAATAAAAACATTATTAATACTGGCTGATAGCGAAGGAAAAAATAAAAGCTAATGTGCGTATTTGATAATTGATTAAAGTAAGGCAGTAAAATAAATATTAAAATATATGCGCAAAGCATGGCAAGCAATGTAAGTAAAACAGATTCTGTAAGAAATTGTATTACCAACTGCTTTTTTACTGAACCCATTACTTTTCTTATTCCTACTTCCCTTGCGCGCTTTACTGCGCGTGCTGTAGAAAGATTGGTAAAATTTACACACGCAAGCAGCAGAATAAATGCTGCCAGTGCTGAAAAAATATAAACATATTGTATGTCCCCGTTTGGCTCCAGTTCATATTTAGTGTGGGAATAAAGATGAATATCACTAAGCGGTTGTAAAGAGAAGATGAATGTATTTACAGACTTTTGCGCTTCAGCTAAACTTACGCCCATATCATGCTGCACTTCAGGTACAACATATTTTGCAACCAATTGCGGAAATTTTGCTTCCAGCTTTTTCGGATCTGCATTTTTATTTAATAACAAATACGTATAAAAACCAAGATTGCTCCAGGTGGCGTTTGTAATATGAAATGTAGAAATACTCAGGAATGCATCAAAATGAAAATGCGAATCATCCGGCACTTTATCAATAACGCCGGTTACTTTATACACCGCTTTATGTGTGCCGATGGATAAAGATTTACCAACTGCTTCATCATCACCAAAATATTTTTTTGCAAACGCTTTTGAAATAACAATACTGTTTGGCTGCACCAATGCATCTTTATTATTTCCTTCAATAAGCGGAATGGAAAATAATTGCAGGAAATTTGAATCAGCAAAAGCAAGATGCTCTTCCTTAAACTGTTTATCATTATACTGTACAAAATCACTTGCAGATGAAATTCTTGTTGAAGCTTTAATTTCTGGAAATGCATTTTTCATTCCTTCGCCAACAGCTACATCTACGTTTGGATAAGCTGCTGCATCACCATTGCCGGTAACTGAGAGAATAACACGATATATATTTTTTGCATCAGCAGGATATTTATCATAGTTAAGCTGGTTATAGATAAATACTGCAATCAGCATAAAACACGTAAGACCAATTGCCAAACCAAAAATATTTATAAAGGAAAAAGCTTTGTTCTTTTTAATATTTCTAAAGCCGATCCTGAAATAATTTTTTAGCATACATGAAGCCTCTCCTAATTCCTCTCTTTTAAAGAGGATTTTTTGTTTGATTACTATTTATAAATTTTCATTTTGTTGAAAGCTTTAAAGTGCCGCACATACGGGAATTTAGATTGCTTTTTATTCCGTTCTTAAACTTTTTACCGGGTTTGCCAACGCCGCTTTGATAGATTGAAAACTGATTGTTATAAACGCAATTAATATTGCTGCAATGCCTGTGATAAGAAAAATATATAAACCAATGTTTATCCTGTAAGCAAAATCCTGTAACCAATGATTCATGAAATACCATGCAACTGGCGAAGCGACAACAATTGCAATAATTACCAGCTTCAGAAAATCTTTTGAAAGCATTGTTGTAATGTTCATCACTGATGCGCCGAGCACTTTTCTTATTCCAATTTCTTTTGTGCGTTGTGCTACGATGAATGTCATCAATCCTAACAAACCCAAACAAGTTATTAAAATGGCTATACCACAGAAAAAAGACATAAGTATTCCCAATCTTTGTTCTGTGCGATACATCGCATCATATTCTTCATCTAAAAACGAATAACTGAATGGTCGCATGGGTACATAACTGCGCCAGGTTTTTTGTATTGAAGATAAAACAGGCGATAACTTACCGGCACCAACATGCACCAACAAACTGCCAAAATATTGCGGATTATTAAACAATACAATCGGCGCAATTTTATCGTGCATTGAACTTGTATGAAAATCTTTTACCACACCTACAATAGTGCCTTTGCCGGTTAAGCCAAGCGTCACATCTTTACCAATTACATCATTAGATTTTAAACTATAGTGTTTAAGAAAAGTTTCATTCACAATAAACTCATTTACGGTGCTGTCACCATTTATTTTCGAAGGGCCAAAATTTCTTCCTGCCAGCAAACGAATACCAAGTGTTGAGAGATAATGCGAATCGCCTGCAATGCCACCCACGACACTCCAGTCATCATTAGATGCCGTGTTTGCTTTAATAGAAAAACCATTGCCAACAACTGTTTCAAAAGGAGAACGCCATGTTAAAGCTACATCCTGCACGCCGCTTATTTTTTTCAGATTATCAGCAAAAGCATCCAGTTTGTTATAAATATCAGTATTGCCATGAATTATCAGCACATGATCTTTATCCAAACCCAATGTTTGATTTTGCATGTATTCAAGCTGCGAACGAACAATGATGGTTCCTAAAATCAATGCAACAGAAATGGTGAATTGAAATATCACCAGGCTTTTTCTTACGGTTACACTTGAGCCGCCGGTTTTTGCAAATGTTCCTTTAAGTGTTTCTACAGG
>JABDGW010000122.1 GCA_013285855.1 Bacteroidota bacterium | reverse complement strand
AGGACGCTGAGAACAAATATCTTTTTTCAATTCTTCATCGCTAATAATTCTTCCTTGCTTTAAATCAACGATAAACATTTTACCGGGCTGTAATCTTCCTTTTTCAATTATTAAAGAAGGATCAATTGGCAGCACGCCGGTTTCAGAAGCCATGATAACACGACCATCAGAAGTAACGCAATAGCGCGAAGGGCGCAAACCATTTCTATCTAATGTTGCGCCAATGATATCACCATCTGTAAACGTAATAGAAGCAGGCCCATCCCAAGGCTCCATAAACGCAGAATGAAATTCGTAAAACGCTCTTTTTTGCGCATCCATTTTATCATCCTGGTCCCATGCTTCAGGTATAAGCATCATCATTACATGTGGTAATGAACGGCCACAAAGCGTAAGCAATTCAATCATGTTATCAATACATGCAGAATCACTTTGACCTTCTTCAACAATCGGCAACAACAACTTCAATTCTTCCTCAGAAAAATAAGGTGATGTAAACGATTTGCCGCTTGAGCGCAGCCAGTTTAAATTTCCCTGTAATGTATTTATTTCACCGTTGTGTGCAATGTACCTGAATGGTTGCGCCAGCTTCCATGAGGGAAAAGTATTGGTAGCAAAACGTGAATGTATTAAGCCAAATGCGCTTACTAATTTTTCGTTTGAAAGATCAGTAAAATAATGACGAACCTGTGTGCTGGTTAACTGCCCTTTATACACAATTGTTTTGTATGATAAAGAGGCAACATAAAATCCTATATTATCTTTTTTTATTGCTTTGTTGATAAGATGCGTTGCATAATTGCGCAACACAAATAGCTTTCTTTCAAACTCATCTTTATCATGAATATGATTAGGGCATTTGATGAAAACATGTTCCATAATTGGCTCAACACTTAATGCAGTGAAACCAACTTCAGCATCATTTACCGGGACTTTCCTGTAACCAAGCACTTTCAGATTTAATTCGTCAGCGCATTTATTGAACATCTTTTTTGATTCTTCATACGCGTCTGCATCTTTCGGAAAGAAGATCACACCAACACCATACTTTCCAAATTCAGGTAAAATAATTCCAAGTTTATTGCATTCTTCTGCAAAAAAATCATGGGGCGTTTGAATCATAATACCAGCACCGTCACCAGTATTATTTTCACAACCGCAGGCACCACGATGCTCCATGTTTTCCAATACCGTTAATGCATCAGAAATTGTTTGAAAAGATTTGCTACCTTTTATGTCGGCCACAAAGCCAATTCCGCAGGAATCATGCTCATACGAAGGATGATATAAACCATTATTACTTGCCATAGGCATGTACTTTTAATAATTTTCTTAATAAATAATTTTCTTATGGCAGGCGAGGCTTACAAGATAAGGGAATGAAGTATTAACAGGTGTTAGTTTGGATTATAAATTTGTCACAAGTGTGCAATAAATTATTACGAAATCTTTTTAATTAGCATCATGAATTATAATTTATAGATTAAAAATAAAGACATAAAAAAACTACAGCGCTTACTGTAGTTTAATTTTTTAATTTTTTGAGAGGTTAATTTAATTTTTCAACCTGCATATAATTTAGTTCAACAGGTGTGGATCGTCCGAATATTTTTACTATCACTTTCAATTTTTTCTTCTCGTCATTTACTTCTTCAATCACTCCATTAAAATCGTTGAAAGCGCCATCAATAATTTTAATTGTTTCGCCAATAATGAATGGCTCACTCATCGTCATTCCGCCGGCATCGCTCATTTCATCAACTTTACCGAGCATTTTATTTACTTCACTTTTACGCAATGAAATAATATTGCCCTTTGAGCCTTTGCCATCTGTTAGAAAATGCATTATATTGCTTACGTTGCTTATATGGTGTATCATGTCATCTGTAAGCTTGCCATCTAAAACTTCGAGCATTACATAACCTGGAAAATAGTTTTTTTCGCGCATTACCTTTTTACCGTTTTGCACTTTATACACTTTTTCCATAGGAAGAAATATCTGCTTTATTACTTCAGCATAACCACTGCGTATAATATCTTTATCAAGATATTCTTTTACTTTTCTTTCTTTACCGCTTACCACACGCAGTACATACCATTTGGTTTCCTGCTGTTGCACCACACTTTCCTCAACTGTATTTTCCATTTAAATAAGTTTTTAGCTGAAAAATGAATAAATCAATTTCAGTAATTGATTACTTCCCAAATCCATCAACCAAACCATAGCCATAATTAAAACGGTTGCAGAAAGCACGATAATGGTTGATTGCTGCAATTGAGCCCACGTAGGCCAGGTAACTTTTTCAGTTAATTCTTTATAAGAATCGCGGAAGTAGTTAGATACTTTGTTCATCACTTGAATTTGAGATTTGAAATATGCTATTTGTAAATTGTATTAAAAATCTGAAAATATAATTTCAAAATATTTAAATTAATAACTATCAAATTAATCTGCACGGGCACTAGGATTCGAACCCAGATCGAAGGTTTTGGAGACCTCTATTCTACCATTGAACTATGCCCGTATGAAAGCTAAGAGCTATTAGCGGTTAGCTAATAGCTCTTAGCGAGATCAAAGCAAATATATAATAGTATTTGCAATTTGTCTTTTGGCCAATAGCTAAAAGCTAAAGGCTAAAAGCTTATTTTATAATTTCTGTAACCTGTCCTGCACCTACTGTACGACCACCTTCGCGAATAGCGAATTTCAAACCTTTTTCCATTGCTATTGGCTGAATTAATTTTACAGTTAATCCAACATTATCTCCAGGCATTACCATTTCAGTTCCTTCAGGTAAAGAAACTTCGCCAGTAACATCGGTAGTTCTGAAATAAAACTGTGGACGATATTTATTGAAGAACGGCGTATGACGGCCACCTTCTTCTTTGCTCAGAACATACACTTCGCATTTGAATTCAGTATGCGGAGTAATGCTTTTTGGATGACAGATAACCATACCACGACGTATCTGCGCTTTTTCAATACCCCGTAATAACAAACCTGCATTATCACCAGCTTCTCCACGATCAAGCAACTTTCTGAACATTTCTACACCAGTAACAACAGAGTTTAAAGGAGCATCAATCAAACCAACAATTTCAACTGCTTCACCTACTTTGATTACGCCACGCTCAATACGTCCCGTAGCAACGGTACCACGACCAGTAATTGAAAATACATCTTCAACACTCATCAGGAATGGCTGGTCAATCGGACGCGGAGGAAGCGGAATATAGCTATCAACTGCATCCATTAAATCTTCCACAGCTTTCACCCATTTATCTTCACCGGCTAAAGCACCGGTTGCGGAACCCTGGATGATTGGCGTATTATCACCATCAAAACCATAGAAAGTTAACAACTCACGAATTTCCATTTCAACAAGCTCTAATAATTCAGGATCATCAACAAGGTCAACTTTATTCATAAACACAACCATGCGGGGTACACCCACCTGGCGTGCTAAAAGAATATGCTCTTTTGTTTGCGGCATCGGGCCATCAGTAGCAGCCACAACCAATATAGCACCATCCATCTGCGCTGCACCAGTAATCATGTTCTTCACATAATCCGCGTGGCCAGGGCAATCTACGTGTGCATAATGGCGGTTAGCTGTTTGATACTCAACGTGCGCTGTATTGATTGTAATACCACGTTCCTTTTCTTCAGGTGCAGCATCAATTTCGTCATATTTCTTCGCTTCTGCCATACCTTTCTTAGATAAGATTGTAGTAATAGCTGCGGTTAATGTGGTTTTACCATGATCAATATGACCAATCGTACCAACGTTTACATGGGGTTTATCCCTTTTAAAAGTCTCTTTAGACATTTTTATCGTTTTTGTATTGTGTTTTAAAACTTTAAGCCTTCGGCTTAATTATTTTTATGTACTCGGCAACTGATTTTTCAATTAAACTTCGTTGCGTCGCACACTTGTACTTTTGTTCTTTATTCAGCAGCTTGAGCCGTTAAAGAGAATTGAACTCTTGACCTCTTCCTTACCAAGGAAGTGCTCTGCCACTGAGCTACAACGGCTTGTCAAAAAAAGTTGACAGTTGACCGTTGTTAGTTGACAGTGTAGAATATATTCTGTCAACTGTCTTCCATCTTCTGTCATTAGCTAAGAGCGGGAGACCAGGCTCGAACTGGCCACCTATAGCTTGGAAGGCTATCGCTCTACCAAATGAGCTACTCCCGCAATAATTAATAATGTGTACTATCAATTATATTCAAAGAACTGTGGGTAGAGAAGGATTCGAACCTCCGTACTCGTGAGAGAACAGATTTACAGTCTGTCGCCTTTAGCCACTCGGCCATCTACCCAGCTTATTGAGCCACTTGTCGGAATCGAACCAACGACCTACTGATTACAAATCAGTTGCTCTACCAGCTGAGCTAAAGTGGCAATTAAAACCTTCCACCTTAGTAAACCAACTTTTAAATTGTTGAGCAGTTTTAAACACTAAAGTGACAGCCAATAAAGAACTACCCTTTTTTTCGGGATGGCAAAGGTAAGTGAAAACTTTGTTTGGCAAAATTTTACAAAGAATATTTAAACGCGTTTTTAATAAACTTTTATTAATAAAAAACCCCGCCGAAGCGGGGCAATGGTTTAAGCTGCTTGTTTTTCTTTCAGCCTTTTAATTTGGTTAGTGGCAGAATCTAATGCACTATCAAAAGATTCCTGGAAAGATTTAGAACATGACTTTACAAAAAAACTATGACGGGGTACATTTATTCTTATTTCTGCAACCTTATCTTTAATATTATGCGCTACATTATCTAATTTTAAAAAAACATCAATCCTTACAATCCTGTCGTGAAAGGTGATTAATTTCTGAACTTTTTTGTTTACATGATCAATCAATTTTGCATCTGCGGTAAAATGTACCGTTTCAATGTTTACGTTCATAATAAATTAACTTTAAAAAGTGAAACAATAAAATTAAGAGCTAACGGCAATTCAATAATCAACATTGAACTTGCAACTATGAAGATAGAAACTTATAGCTGAATAGTATTTTTTTTCAGCCATTTTTATATCCTTTTTAAACTAAATTTTAAGCCGCTTTAAGCTTTGGGATGGGCCTTTTTAAAAACCTCTTTAAGTTTCTCA
>JABDGW010000121.1 GCA_013285855.1 Bacteroidota bacterium | reverse complement strand
TATCTAATGAAGAGGTTGCTTCATCCAAAATTAATATACCAGCATTTTTGTATATTTCACGAGCAATTGAAATTCTTTGCTTCTGCCCACCTGAAATTAGCATTCCATAATCACCTAATGGTGTGTTTTCTTTTTCTTTCAATTCCAACACAAATTCCGTTAATGAGGCAAGATTAATAGCATTCCAAAAACGTTCTTTATTTTCAGGTAGATTATCTGCCCAAAAAGTAACATTATTAAAAATGTTATCATTAAAAATAACGGGCTCCTGAGATATATATCCAATTTTACTTCTAAAACTATCCAGATTATAAATGTGTAATGGAATATCGTCAATCAAAAGTTCTCCTGCTCCGGCTTGTATTAAGCCCGCTATAATATTTACTAACGTTGTTTTTCCCGAGCCGCTTTCACCAACTAATGCAACAGTAGTGTTTTTATTAATATCAATATTGATATTATTTAATACTTTATGATTACCATAAGAAAAAGATAAGGTTTTGATATTAAGATTATGCTGAAATTGTAAAAAGGGTTTTTCTTTTTTTATCTCCTGCATGCCCATCATTTCCTCATTAATTGTAGCTACAGAATTCATTGCACCTATATTTTGGATAAAGCTTTGCCAGAAATTTTGAATAACCATAAGATAACTGAGGGCACGGTAAAAAAGCAATAAGCTTAATACTAAGGAAGTAAGATTTGCACCCATCCAGTTTGTTTCAAGATAAATAACCAAGGCAACGATAATTATAATAATAGGCTCTTTAACGCTTGTAGAAACTGCCGTAAAAAAACCCATTCTCCTGTTTAAAACTTCTGTTTCTTTTATAACACGCTTTAATTTCAGCGCAAAATTTTTAAAAGTGTTTGTTGATTTTAAATACTTGAAATAATGGATAGATTGAATTGA
The DNA here is from genome assembly GCA_013285855.1 of Bacteroidota bacterium. Lineage (GTDB taxonomy): Bacteria > Bacteroidota > Bacteroidia > Chitinophagales > Chitinophagaceae > Parafilimonas. The sequence continues at coordinate 4,247 of JABDGW010000121.1, read as the reverse complement.
AAGGTCATTAAATTCATTCCCTTTTTTTGATACTGCAACAGATGATTTTTTAGTAGCAATGTACATTTTTCGATAAATGATATTAGATAAACCAGAACCAATCGCTACCAATAAAGCAAATTGATAATTTGCCAAAATTGCTAAAACCACATAAGTTAAAAGCATTACTGAAGATTGTGCAGCATTAAAATAAAAATTCATAGTAGGAAGTAATTTTTGTACTTCACTTACCAAAGTGTTTTGTATTCTGCCTGCATCTAACTTTAAAAAGCCACTATAACTTAATCCCTGCAATTGATTTACAAAACCATAACGCACCTTCTTCATAAATATAGTACGAAGGCCTAACTCGTATCGTAATTGAAGAAATTTGATAATGCCTTTTGAAACAAAAAGAATTACCAATATTACTAATACCACATTAAGCGTTAACGGAAAACCAAGGCGTGCTATAATATCGGTTAAATAATGCAATTGACCTATTGAACGGCTGGTAGAATTTTTATTTCCAACGTTTTGCAATAAGGGTATGAACATGGCAAGACCGATGCCATCTAAAAAGCTTACCACAACGCATAAGCTGAGGTTCAATAATATTTTATTGCCAAGTACACTGTAATAAAAATTAAAATAACCAACAAAATTATTTTTAAACCTTAACGTCATAGCTTTTACTTAGCACCAATATTTATAATAATGAATCTGTGTGCGTTCCGTTCATTAGAGTTATTGATCATAGAACGACTTATACCATAATACAAATTTTTCTATACCTGCTTTTACATTTATTTTAGGTTGATATTGATATTCACTTATTAAATCACTTGTATCTGCATTTGTAAAAGGCACATCTCCAGGCTGCATCGGAAGTAATTCTTTTATTGCTTTTTTATTAAGGGCGTCTTCAATAGCGCTGATATAGTCTGATAATTTTACAGGACTTGCATTTCCAATATTTACAATTTTAAAAGGTGCAGATGATGTTGCGCTATCATGTACGCTTCCATCCCACTTACTATTTTTTTCTGGCGGCTTTTCTAATATATGAAATAACCCTTCTACTAGGTCTTCTGCATAAGTAAAATCCCGTATCATATCTCCATTATTATAAACTTTAATAGGTTCATTATTCAGGATTGCTTTTGTAAATAAAAAAAGGGCCATATCAGGTCTTCCCCACGGTCCATATACAGTGAAAAAACGCACCCCTGTTGCAGGCAGCCCAAACAAATGACTATAGCTATGTGCCATCATTTCATTTGCTTTTTTGGTTGCTGCATACAGAGTGATGGGGTGCTCTGTGCTTTCATGTGCATTTAATGGCATATTTGTGTTAAGCCCATAAACACTTGAAGTGCTGGCAAAAACAAGATGTTTCGTTTTAACTGAACGGCAGCCTTCAAGTATATTTAAAAACCCTGTGACATTAGAATCAGTATAAGCATGTGGATTTATTAAGGAATATCTTACTCCTGCTTGTGCTGCTAGATGAACCACTGCATCAAATTGTTCCTGCTCAAATAAAGAAGTGATTTTTTCATTATCACAAATATCTAATTGAATAAATTTATAAGAATCTATTTTACTGCTTGAAATGAGTTCGCCATAACTGATGTCATCTTTTGAAATGCCTGTTTCTTTTAACCGTGCATATTTCAGGTTAACATCGTAATAATTATTGATATTATCAAGCCCTACAATATTGTATTGAGTTGTTTTTAATTTATTAATTAAATGAAACCCTATAAAACCAGCAGTACCTGTAACTAAAATTTTTTTCATTACAAACGCGTAGCTTTCAACTTTTCGGGTAAAACAGATTTAACATCAAACAAAACAGCATTTTCATGCGCTAAAGAATTAATATCCATATCAAAGAACTGACGGTGCGCTACTGCCAGAATTATTGCATGAAACTTTTTGTTGTACATATTTTCATTAGTACAGTTCACATTGTATTCATGAACTACTTCTTCCGCATTTGCCCAGGGATCATGTATGCATACATTTATATGATATTCTTTCAGTCTTTTTACAATATCAATTACCCTTGTATTTCTTACGTCCGGACAATTTTCTTTAAAAGTAAATCCTAAAATCAATACTTCGCTGTTCATGATCTGCATACCTTTTCTCAACATCAGCTTTACTACTTCATCTGCCACATAAGCACCCATGCCATCGTTTAACCTGCGGCCTGCGAGAATGATTTCCGGATGATAACCTACCTCCTGCGCTTTTTGAGCGAGGTAATATGGATCAACACCTATGCAATGTCCGCCAACAAAAATTCCATTTGGTAGCAGCAGCTTGTAATACATGGTGTGTGTCAATGCCGAGCTTATTAAAAATTTTTGCCAGCTCATTTACAAAAGCAATATTTATATCCCGCTGGGCATTTTCAATTACTTTAGCTGCCTCTGCCACTCTTATAGATGGCGCCCTATGTGTTCCTGCTGTAATTATACTGGAATACAATTCGTCAATTGCCTGAGCCGCTACGGAAAAATATCTTAATGCGCTAAGCTTTACAATAAGTGATAAACAGGCAAGCGTAATAGAAATAACGCTGCTGGAAACAGTACCCCAAAAGGGGGAAGATGTTTTAAATAAATTGTATGAGGTTTACACCCGAATGAATGAAGAAGACAAGAACAAGATTTCCGACAGCACGATCAGTTTTATAGATGAACGCCTCGCCGTGGTTTCGGGCGAATTATCGGGAGTGGAAAAAAATATCGAGCAGTTCAAAGTAAAAAACCAGTTATCTACCAATATTCCCGAACAAGCTTCGCTTGCTTTAAACAATGCAAGTGATGTGCAAAAACAATTAACGGAGCAAGATGTGCAGATAAGCATAATTCAGTCGCTTGAAGATCATCTGAAAGGTAATGATCCGCGTATTGTTCCCAATGCTGCGGTTATACAAGATCCAACCTACATCTCCACGGTGCAGCAATACAATATGCTGGTATTGGAAAGAGACAGGCAATTAGAAACTACCAAACCAGATAATCCCATAGTCCAAAATTTAAACAGCCAAATAGAAGCAGTAAAGACAAATCTTATCATAAGCCTGAATAACATACAAAGAGAAATGCAGATCTCAAAAAATGAACTGGCTGCAAAAAATGACCAATTCATGCGCCAGATGAAAACGGTGCCTTCAAAAGAACGCACGTTTTTAGATATTTCGCGTCAACAGGATGTAAAGCAGCAATTGTATTTATACTTATTGCAGAAAAGAGAAGAAACCGCTATTTCAAAATCAGGTACACTGGCCAATTCAAGATTAATTGAACCCGGCAAATCTGATGCTTTGCCTTTTACACCCAAAAAATCATTATTGTATTTAGTGGCGCTTTGTGCAGGTGTTCTTTTACCGTCCGGTGTTATTTATTTAAAAAACCTGTTGAATAATACTGTATCAGCCAGCGATGATATCGGGAAAGAAACAAAAGCCCCGATATTGGGCGAAATAGGACATAATGCAACAGGCAAAACCTTGGTGGCACAACAAAATTCCCGTACCGCTTTGGCCGAACAATTCAGGGCTTTGCGTACCAACCTCCAATTCTTATTAAAGGGCAGGGAACACCAGGTAGTAATGATCACTTCCGGTACCAGTGGTGAGGGGAAATCTTTTTTAACCATAAATCTTGGCTCTGCCCTCGCTATTTCCAATAAAACCGTGGTATTAGTAGAACTGGACCTCAGGAAACCCAAACTATCAAAGGAACTAGGCATGCCCTTGGAAAAAGGATTTACGGATTACCTTGTTTCAAAATTAAAGAAAGAGGAACTGATCAAACCTGTACCTAACCATCCGAATTTATTCCTAGTAAGTGCAGGTACAATCCCACCTAATCCGGCAGAATTGTTATTAGAACCACAGTTAGAGGAATTGTTTGCCTGGTTAAGAACCAGGTTTGATTATATTATTGTGGATACACCGCCTTTGGGAATCGTTATAGATTCGGTTTTGATCGGCAAATATGCAAACGCATCAGTTTATGTTGTGCGGCAGGGGTATACTTTGAAAGCGCAACTTAAAATGGTAAGTAATCTTAAACAAAATGAAAAGATACCTAATCTTTCGATATTGGTAAACGATGTAAAAATTAACAGATATTACGGGTATAAATATGGATACAGTTACGGGTATGGATATGGCAATAATTCGGATTATTATGTTGACGGCAAAAAGAAAAAATTCAATTTATTTAGAAAAATAAAAAAATTATAAG
>JABDGW010000120.1 GCA_013285855.1 Bacteroidota bacterium | reverse complement strand
GCATATTAGCATCATTAAATTCAAAAGCGCAACAAACACAAAATACTGCAAAGCCGGCAATAGCTCCTATAACAGCAGTTGAAAATGGAGTTGTAAAAACTTATACATACCGGGTTTTTCAGGCGCCCAATAAACTTTATGGCTATGATATTTTTGAAAACGGGAAAGGTGTATTTCATCAAACTGCTCCTGAAAACATTTCAGATCAGTCAGCGCTAAATAAAAAAGAATATGCAGAAAAAGCTGCAGTGCTTTCAATTGAAAAATTGAAAAATAAGACCAATCCTGGTCTTACGGTACAGGAAATAAAAAATTTATTACTTAATAACTAAAACTTACAACTATGAAACAATTTTATAAATTATTCATACTTGTATGTATATATACTTGTATGCAAACCGCATTAAGTGCACAAACATTTCATGTACTTGATGTAAACAAATCAACTGATGCCGATCCTAATAATGGGGGCTTTAATGTCTACTTTGATCAGGCTTATTCAAAATTTGAATATGCTGTGTTAAACGGCGTTTCTTACTTTGCTGCCAATGATGGCATTCACGGTATTGAGCTTTGGAAAAGCGATGGCACTGCAAACGGAACAGTAATGATAAAAGATATTAACCCGGGCAGCGCGCCTTCTAATGCGCATGATATGACAGTTTCAGGAAATAAAATTTATTTTTCTGCCGATGATGGTGTGCATGGTTTAGAACTTTGGGTAACTGATGGAACAGAAGCTAATACAAAAATGCTAAAAGATATTTACCCTGCCAGCATTGGTTCTTCTCCTGCTTATTTAATTGATGGAAATGGAGAGTTGTATTTTTTTACAACGCATGCTAACCCGGATGACCAGCTTTGGAAAAGCGATGGCACAAAAGAAGGCACTATAAAAATTGCCGACTTTTATACTTCTAAATTTAATTACAGCAAATACGGCAACCAGTTAGCTTATGCAAACGGCCGTTTATTTTTTGCAATGAATGGAGGCGGCAGTATTTATTTTTATGGAGACGCAGAGCTATGGACAAGTGATGGAACAAGTAACGGAACAATGCTCGTTAAACAAATTAATCCAAATTTCGGAGCCTACCTGTATAGTTTAATTGCATTAAATGGATTAGTATATTTTTCTGCAGATGATGGAACGGGAACTGGTAGAAGCTTATGGGTTTCAGATGGAACTTATGATGGTACCAATCCCGTTAATAACCTAAATAATATCCATTTAAATGATGATGCATTTAATAATGAGTATAACAAGTTGGCTATAAAAGATAACAAGCTTTTCTTTTCAGGTTATAGTCCTTTTGATAATAATGATGGGAGCGAATTGTGCAGTTACGATCCGTCAAATGCTGGTAACTCTGTTGAAGTAGTTAAATATTTTAATCCCGGCTTTTATAGTTACAACCTGTATAATTTCACTGTTGTAAATAATGATTTATTTTTTACTGTTTTTAACAGCCCTGATCAAACATTATGGAAAAGTGATGGCACAACAGAGGGAACGGTGCAGGTAAAAGATATTAATCCGGGCGGCCTGAATGTTTATTATTACAGAGATTTTAAAAATGCAGACGGCACGTTGCTTTTTAGTTTTGCTAATGATGAAAATGGAATTGAATTATGGAAAAGTGACGGTACAGAAGATGGAACTGTTATGATAAAAGATATTTTTCCAGGCATTTACAGTTCAGATGACGGGACTGGGGCAAACATTACCTATATAGGCAACAATATAAGTTTGTTTAAAGCAACAGATGGTAAAACAGGTACGGAGTTATGGGAAACAAATCTTTCAGAAAGCGGAACCCTGCTTGTAAAAGATATCAATCAATCTGCTACTGCATCATCATTCCCTTCACAACCTATACCAGGAGCTGACAGCAGTAAATTGTTTTTTTCAGCGGTTAATCCAAAATACGGGTTTGAAATGCATGTAACAGATGGTACGGTTGACAATACTGATTTACTTAAAGATATTTATCCGGGTAGTGGTAATTCTTCTCCATCTTATATTGCAAGTACAAATAGTGCAACTTATTTTTTTGCAAATATTCCTGATAGCAATGCAACAGGCACTTCCGATGCCCGTTTTCTATTCAGGCTTTTTAAAACAAATACCAAAGGAACAAACGCATCAATCGTATCAACACCGGATTTAGATAATCTCACCGCGTATGTTGAATATGTTACAACTGCCGGTGACCTTTATTACATGACTCTTTACAATTACAGTACAGGTAACCAGGAACTTTGGCGCAGCGATGGCACAACGGCAGGAACTTACGCAGTTAAAACAGATATTGACGGATTTTATTATCCTAATACAACCGCAGTGAACAATTCGTTGTATTTTATAAATTATGATTTTAATACAGGTTATTTTCAGCTTTGCGAAACAGATGGCACAGTTGCGGGTACTCATATAGTTCAACCAGTTTCAGCTAGCTTTATCAATATTCAGTCTTTATATGCTTTTAATGGTAAAGTATATTTTGATGCTGTTGACAACGCAACTTTTGTGCAAAGAGCGTGGCGTTCGGATGGTACAGATGCAAATACAAAACCTATAGGTAAAACAGTATTTTCTTTTAATTGGATTGGTGCGCTTAACGGGTGGCTTTATTTTGCGGGCCAGGATCTTAATAAATTTAATCTAGGTGTAGAATTATGGGCAACAAATGGCACCAATACGGTTTTTGTTAAAGATATTAATCCTGGACCCCTTGGTTCGTATCCTAACTCCGGTGTAACAATAAACGGTATTTTATACTTTTCTGCAGTAGATGCTTATGGATTCAATCTTTACAAAACAAATGGTACGCGAAATGGTACTGTTGCGCTCACTTCACAAAGTATTGGTGATCCAACAGACCTGGTGAATGCAAACGGGCATTTGTACTTTATAAATAACAATGCTTTATGGCAATCAGATGGTACGCAAAACGGCACAAGTGCTGTAAATGATAACAGCCTTAAAAATATTTCTGATATACATAGTTTAACTGCAGTTACCAACAAACTTTGTTTTATTGGCTTTTCGCCAAAAAAAGGCGAAGAAATTTTTTCAGGTGATGTTTCCAATAACCAGCGCCCAGGATCAACACAAAATATGATTACTGCAGCTAATGCGGAAAGGATCACGCTTTTTCCTAACCCTACAAAAAAACTTTTGAATATGGTAATTACAGGAGATGATTATACAGATTTATCCATAGTTAATTCATTAGGAAAAACAGTTCTTAACAAAACTATTAACGGTACTAAAAAAGGAACGATCATCCAACTTGATGTTTCGCAACTTTCTGCCGACACTTACTTTATACAATTAATTTCAGCCGATAGAATAGTAAAAACAGCAAGCGGATTTGTGAAAGAATAAAATCTTAATTAAATATCTGTACAAAAGCCTGATGCATTTTTGCTCAGGCTTTTATTAAAACTAAAGAAGCTTGTTTAAGTTTTTTTAGTTATGTGGGAAAATATATCATTTCACCATTTACATTAATTAAAACATCTGCGCCGCTTTTCCAGCGAGGTTTAATGAATTCTTTGTTTTCGTATTGTTGCAATTCTTTTTTTAATTCATTCACTTTATCCGGGTATTGTTTGGAAAGATCATGCAGTTCTCCGCGATCATCCATAACATTAAACAGGTAAACTATTTTATTTTTTTTATTGATATATAATTTCCAATCTCCGTTTCGTATTGCCTGCGAATAACCATTGCGCCAATAAAAAACAGTGTGTGGCAAACTATCTTTTTCCTGAGTTAAGTAGGGAATTAAATTGACACCATCATATTTTCGATCTTTCGGTAATGCTGCATTTGCAATAGCAGCAATGGTTGAGAATATATCAAGGGAACTAATCGGAGCATCATATACATTCTCTTTTAATACTCCCGGATATTTTATAAAAAAAGGTATCATCAATCCTCCGTCAAAATGAGTGCATTTGCCTCCACGCAATGGTGCGTTGGTGGTTGCTCTTGTATATGTAGCTCCGCCGTTATCACTTAAAAAAATAATGAGCGTATTTTTTTCTATGTCTGCATCCTTCAGTTTTTTCATTACCATTCCTACTGCATCGTCCATTGTTTCGATCATTCCGTAATACACACGTTTTGTTGTATCGGTAACATTTTTTATGCGGTTGAAATAATCCTTTGGAACCTGGAAAGGATCATGCGGCGCATTGAAAGTAAGGGTAAGGAAGAAAGAATTGTCCTTGTGCTTTTCAATAAAATCAATCGCTTTTGATGCCAGCGAAAATGTAAGATAACCTGTATCTTTTACAACATTACGTCCTTCGCGTATAGCTGTTGAACCATATCGCGGGGCCCATGCAACCAATTCAGAAAACGACCAGGGTAAATGCCAATTGATATACTGGCTCGTATCAACAGGATCATCCACATATCTTGTTAATGCTCCCTCATAATAATAGCTGTAATCATAACCACGCTGGTCAGGATAAAATCCATCTCCACTTCCTAAATTCCATTTGCCCACAAGACCTGTTGCATAGCCTTTTTCTTTTAGGAGTTGCGCAATAGTTATTTCCGAAGCAGGCAAGCCATCATTAAATTTATTCCGGTTGATCCAAATATCCGGTTTAAGATCTTTCAATCCGGGTATTGTTTTTTTAAACTGGTTATAATGTTCACGACGATCTTTTATAAATGCCGGATCATAATAATCATAAGGCATAAATTCATCACCGAACCTTTGCTGATAGCGGCCTGTAAGCAAAGCTTCGCGTGATGGACCGCAAATTGGTGAGGTTACATAAGCCTGTGTAAAGCGAATACCATCTTTACCAAGTGCATCAATATTTGGTGTTTGAATGGTTTGCTTTTGCTTGTTTGTATCACTGCTTTTATCGGGTCAACTTCCTTTCAAAATAAAACAACAATTAAACCACCGGATATTATTTTAATTGTTGCAGATGATCTTGGGTACAGTGATCTTGCTTCTTATGGCAACAGGAAATTATGCTGATGTAAATGGTATTAAAATGTATTACGAAATTCATGGCGAAGGAAAGCCATTAGTACTGATACATGGCGGCGGCTCAACCATTGAAACTACATTCGGAACCATTCTGCCAATGCTGGCAACGCATTATAAAGCGATTGCTGTTGAAATGCAGGCACACGGTCATACAAGTGACAGAGATGCGCCTGAATCCTTTGAGCAGGATGCAGAT
>JABDGW010000119.1 GCA_013285855.1 Bacteroidota bacterium | reverse complement strand
TGTTTTTTTTAATGAATAAAATTTTTTGCGACGAAAACTTAATCAACAGCATAAATAATTCCAGCTTCTTTTCTTATTGCATCCAATGTTTCCATCAACAATAATGTATCAGTATGTGTCATTACAGGGCTTTCAGTTAAGCCTTTTTCCAAACATTCACATACATGCCTTGCTTCATGTTCATAACCAAACCCCTCTTCTGAAAAATTCACCTCAACTATTTGTTTGGTTTCCTGCTTGCCAGTATAATATTCGATGGTTGTAAACGGTGTGTAATACCGTGATGTTAAACGGATGCGGCCTTTAGTTCCGCAGATATCGGCTTCGGTAGTTGTATCTGAAAGAAATGTTGAAAATAGTTGAACAAGCTTGCCATCATTATACATAAAAGTAACAGCACATTGATCATCTATATTTTCTGAAGTGAGCGTTGCGTTTGCAAATATTTTGTCAGGCTTACCTAAAAAAAATAAAGCAGTAAACACATTATAAATTCCAATATCAAGTATAGTGCCACCGCCTAAAGATGGATCGAGTAAACGTTGAGGTGAATTATCAGGTGCACGAAAACCAAAATTTGCCTGCATGCTTTTTATATCTCCAATCATGCCTTTGTTAATCATCTCTTTTACCTTATTAAATGGCTGAAGAAATTTGGTCCATACAGCTTCCATTAAAAAAATGTTTTTATTTCTTGCTGCATCAACCATTTCTTTTGCCTGCTTATAATTTATGGCAAATGCTTTCTCGCACAAAACTGCTTTGTTATTGTTAATGCAAAGCAATGTATGCTCATGATGATGGCTGTGCGGCGTTGCCACATAAATTACATCAACTTCACTATCCTTCACCAGTGATTCATAATTATAATGTACATTTTTAACAGAGAACTCATGCGCAAATGCATCTGCAGAAATAGCATGTCTTGCGCCGCATGCAACCAGTTGTGCATTATTCACTAACTTGAGATCGGATGCAAACTTTCTTGCTATACGGCCACAACCTAAAATTCCCCAGCGTATCATTAAAGTAAAAATTAAAAAATTAAAAATAGAAAATCTTCTCTGTTATTTAAATTTCAATGCTGCAGTTCAGCCACTCGTTTTCAATCTTAGCATTATATTTTTTATAGAATTTAATAGCAGATTCGTTCCAGTCAAGCACCTGCCAAACGATGCCACTAAATTTTTTTTCTTTCGCTTCTTCAATCAAACGGTCAAACAATAATTTACCAACACCTTTACCACGCGCTTTTTCAGTAACTAAAAAATCTTCAAGATACATACGCTGGCCTTTCCACGTAGAATAACGAATGTAGTACATGATAAACCCAATAATAATATCATCTTCTTCTGACACAAAACCCCACCATACAGGCTTTTCTCCAAAACCGCTTTCTTCAAAATGTTCTAATGTAGCAGTTACTTCGTGCGGAGCTCTTTCAAACTCAGCCAACTCTTTTACTAACTCAAATATACGGGCACAATCTTTTTTTTCTGCCCTGCGAATAATAACATTCATATCTTAAATAATTTCTGCTAAATAAACTACTTCTTCAGCACAACCAAAGGCTAAAGTAAAACCACTTCCTCCATGACCATAGTTATGAATAATGTTTGTGCCTGCTTCACGCTCTACTCTTACTGTTGCACGATATGGGCGCAAACCAGCCCAACTGCCAATTATTTTTTGCTGCTTTAATTCAGGAAAAACATTATACGCGTTATTGAGTAAACGCTCAATAGTTGTTGGTTCGGTTGCTTCTTCAAATATATTATCTTCATACGTGCCGCCAACTATCATCGCATCTTTTCTCGGAACAATATATAAAGGCATTTCATTATCAAGATAAATGGGCATTTCGGTTTTTGTTTCAATTAAACCAACCTGCCCGCGAACAGGAACAACAGTCTCATCATTACATAAATTTCTTGAACCCAAACCTGTGCAGTTAATTATTATATCAAATAAAGGAAGTTCATTAAAATGATTTATAGTTTTCTCTATAAAAAGAACGCTCTTTTCTTCAAGCAGGTTTTGCAGGTAAGGAAGAAATATCTGTGTTTCTATCAGCGGAACCAATATATTATACGCTTTTGCAATGCCAGGCTGTAATTGATCTTTTGGTATAATGTTGCAGGCCCCACCAGGTATAAAGTCCATCCACACCGGTTTTTCTTCAATTACATTTTCGCGGAGCACTTTAATTAAAGTCTTCATACTAATGCCGGTTGAGGAATCAGCAGAAAGTTTTTCATAAAAAGCATAACTTTTTTTGCACCATTCAATACCTCTTTTATCATTTCTTATATGATATGGAAACCAAAAAGCAGCAGCACGATTTGAAGTTATGTTTGGTGAAAACGCTTTTGCAAAAACAGTGATGTTATAATCTTTTTCGCTTAATAAATAAGCGCAGGAAAGCCCGCTGATGCCTGCACCGATTATAGCAATTTTTTTACTCATGCCGATAGTAATGCATTATCAAGATCAGCTAAAATATCTTCAATATTTTCAATGCCCACACTCATTCTAATCAATCCATCAGTAATGCCAAACTGCAAACGCTCTTCCTGTGAAACTCCGTAATGACTCATTGATGCAGGATGTGAAACAAGTGTATCGGCGGTGCCTAATGATACTGCTCTTGTACACATTTCGAGTTTATTAATAAAAGTTTTGCCTGCAATCAAGCCGCCTTTTAATTCAAAGCTCAACATAGCGCCCGGATGTTTCATTTGTTTTTTTGCAACTGCATAATCAGGATGAGATTCAAGGCCATTGTAATTTACCTGTGCAACTGCATTATGCTTTTGCAAAAACACGGCAACAGCAGCTGCATTACTGCAATGCTTTTGCATTCTTAACTCGAGTGTTTTTAGTCCGTTTATTAGAAGAAACGCATCAAACGCATTTGTATTACCGCCTAATAACCGATGCCATTTGGTAGCCTTGGTTTTCATAAATTCTATATCTCTTCCAAGCAAAACCCCACCAATAGAAGTACCATGGCCGTTTAAAAATTTTGTTGTAGAGTGAATGATGAAATCAACACCATATTTAAATGGCTGCTGTAAATAAGGCGTAGCAAAAGTGTTATCAACAGAAATCAGCAAACCATATTGTTTTGCCAGTTTTGTTATGGCTTCAATATCTACACATTGTATGGTTGGATTAGCCGGCGTTTCAATATGAATAATACGAAGGTTTTTATTTCGTTTGATGGTATCTTCCGCAATATTTATATCCCTGAGATCTGCAATGATTGGTGTAATTCCGTTTTGTGCCAGTATTTTATGCAGATATTCATGAGTACCTCCATATAAAGAAAAATGCGAAAGCACAGCATCACCGGTTTTTAAATTGCTTTGAAATAAATTGCTGAGCGCTGCCATGCCGCTTGAATGCAAAATTGCTTTTGCTTTCAGCTCATTTCCGTTTTCATGTATAAGCTTAAAAGTTTCTAATGCTGCAATTATTTCTTCTGCAGGTTTAAAAGTTGGATTTTCCCATCTTGAATAAATATAACCCTCTTCTTCGCCTGAAAAACGGCGCATGCCTTCATCTGCATTATCAAAAGTGAAGGTAGAAGTAGCATATATAGGCGTAAGATGAGCGGAGTTGGGGAAATAATGTTGTGCTGCATGTAAAGTAAGAGAACTAATGCCGGAATAATTGAATTTTGTATTGCTCATAATGGCGCAAGATAAGTCCGAAAGTCAGGAAGTCGGAAAGTCAGGAAGGCAAGCATTTTATCGTAAAATTTTTACTTACGGACTTTCGGACTTTGCGTCTTTCCCAACTTTTTATTCATGCACTGCCATAACAGGTATAGTACTTTCGTATGCAAGCTTTTTTAAATGGCCTGAATTGAAAAGTTTGTGCATTACAGAGTGCTCTTTATGTATAGTAATGATAAGATCAATATTTTTATCTTTTGCAAACTGCTCAATAGCATCATCAATATCATACAAGCGAAGGAAATAAAATTCAGGATTAAAATCAGCAAACATTTCTCTAAGCTTAGCTTGTTCAGCAGCAAAACTTTCAGTAAGAGCTATATAATGCTCGCTGTTCACATTTACAATATGAAGATTTGCATTAAACGCGCTTAATATTTTTTTAATGGGTGCAGAAGGCGTTGTGCTTACTGTATTTTTTAAATCTGTTGCAAGCAGCACATTTTTTATTTCGTTGAAGCTGGCATTTAATGGAATAATAATTACAGGGCAAAATTTATTTTCAGCCATTTTTAAAGCATTGTTACCTACAAATACCTGTAATAATGCAGCCCGGTTTGTTATGCCCATTATTATCAGGTCTGCCGCACGGTGTCGGGCTAATTTTTCAAGCTCTGTAATAAAATCACCTGTTTCAGTAAGCAAACTAATGTTAGCGGCTCTGTTTTGTAATAATTCTTCTTTTAGTTTTTGCAGGCTTTCCATCCTGTTATCATACGCTTCTTCTTTTTCGCATACATGATAAAGTATTATTTCCACTTCTGGAACTGCAGTAAGTAATTTAACTCCATAACTGGCAGCATTTAATGAGGTCTCGGAAAAATCTACAGGAATAATAACAGTGTTCATAAAAGATTGATTTATGTGACGTAAAATAAAATGATTTTTGCCAACGTTCAAAATGTAATACTAAAATAAAAGGTATTTTGTGTGAATAATATAAATGTTATAGCATTGACAAGATTTTTTTCAGGCAGCTAAAAATATTTATTACCGTAAAAGAAGTAACCGAATATCATAAATTTGCCCGTGTTGAAAATACATTATTACTATGGCAGTTAAAACCAAATCACTAAGACGCAGCAAACCTAATTATATATATAGTATTATTGGTGTAGCGCTTGTACTGCTTATACTTGGTATTATGGGATGGTTGGTTTTAAACCTCGCCCAGGCCGGGAATGCCTTTAAAGAAGACATTCGTATAAGTGCCTATTTACGCACTACAAATAAAGACAGCATTACTCAAATTCAGCAATATATTGCAGCACAGCCTTATGCAAAAAATGTTGAGTATGTAAATAAAGAAAAGGCAAAAGAAATTTGGAATAAGGATAATAATGAAGACTGGAACAAAATTTTAGATGTTAACCCTTTACCGGAAAGCATAGATTTTTATGCGAGGGCTGCTTACGTGAATACAGACAGCCTGAATAAAATTTCTGCCAATGTAATGCAGTTATATGGCAACCAAATTACCGACCTGCAATATCCGTCGGGGCTTGTAAATAATCTTAATGAGCGTGCTTCAAAACTGGGTTTAATATTTCTTGTAGTGGCTATTGTGCTTTGTATTATTGTAATTATAAGTATTGATACTACTATTC
>JABDGW010000118.1 GCA_013285855.1 Bacteroidota bacterium | reverse complement strand
GCGCCGCCTGCAATGTGCTATTACAGCAAGTTGCAAAACAGTGGTGGTAAATGCAGAACATGTTTGGTTGAAGTAAGCAAAGGTTCAGATAAAGATCCGCGGCCAATGCCTAAGCTGGTTGCCAGTTGCAGAACAACAGTGATGGATGGAATGGAAGTAAAAAACATTACCTCACCAAAAGTAATAGAAGCAAGAGCCGGCGTTGTTGAAATGTTGCTCATCAATCATCCTTTGGATTGCCCGATCTGCGACCAGGCTGGCGAATGCGATTTGCAGGATTTAAGTTTCAATCACGGTAAAGATGGAACACGTTATGAATTTGAACGCAGAACTTTTCATAAACATACTTTAGGCCCGTATATACAACTGCACATGACGCGCTGCATTTTGTGTTACCGTTGTGTGTTTGCTGCAGACCAACTTACAAATACACGTGAACATGGAATTTTAGACAGAGGTGATCATTCAGAGATTGCTACTTTTATTGAAAAGAATTTAGACAATGATTTTATAGGAAACGTAATTGATGTTTGTCCTGTTGGTGCTTTAACGGACAGAACTTTCCGTTTTAAAAATCGCGTATGGTTTACAAAGCCTGTTGATGCGCATCGTGATTGCCCGAAATGTTGTGGTGAAGTAAGATTGTGGATGCGCGGTGATGAAGTGTTCCGTGTTACAGCACGCAAAGATGAATGGGGCGAAGTTGCTAATGCATCAGATGGTAAAACCGGTTGGATTTGTAATGAATGCCGTTTCGAAAAAAAGGATACAAAAGATTGGGTGATTGAAGGCACAACAAAAGTGAATCGTCAATCAGTTATTGCTTCCAATAAATATGTTGGTTTAATAAAGCCGCCTGAATTTATTGAAGAAGTAATGGATGGTGCGAAGCCAAGATATATGTTGGACATTCATAAAGTAAGTGAAGTAAATGAACCCGAAATAAGATTGGATTTGATTGAAGGCCCGGCACACAGTGAAGATTTTGAAATAGCCGATGAAAAGAGAAATGAATTGGAACAATAATTAAAAGATTTTTGAATGATTAATCTTCTCGCTATAGACTGGCTCCTCTTACTTGAAAAATTAATTCTTATTGCAATAGTTATATTGGCTTCATTATTTATTGCCATGTATGAAACGTATGCGGAACGAAAGATCGCTGCATTCATGCAGGACAGGATTGGTCCAAATCGCGCTGGTCCGCTTGGAATTTTGCAACCACTTGCAGATGGAATGAAATTGTTTTTTAAAGAAGAGATCATTCCAAACAGCTCTAATAAAATTTTATTTGTTCTTGGCCCTTCACTCGCAATGCTAACAGCAATGATGACCTGCGCTGTTGTTCCATGGGGCGGCGATATAAATTTATTTGGCAGAACAATTTCATTACAAATTGCCGATGTAAACATTGGAATTTTATATGTATTTGCAATAGTGAGTTTAGGCATTTACGGAGTAATGATCGGTGGCTGGTCATCAAACAATAAATATTCTTTGCTGGCTGCTTTGCGTGGCGCAAGCCAGGTTATAAGTTACGAACTGGCCATGGGTCTTTCATTAATTGCTTTACTGATGATGAGCGGATCTCTGAGTTTAAAAACAATTGTTGCACAGCAAATGCAAACACATTGGAATGTTTTGTATCAGCCACTTGGCTTTTTAATATTTTTTGTTTGCGCTTTGGCAGAATGTAATCGCACACCATTCGATTTATCTGAAGCAGAAAACGAATTAAACATGGGTTATCACCAGGAATACTCTTCTATGAAACTTGGGTTTTATTTATTTGCTGAATATGTAAACATGTTTATCAGCAGTGCAATTATGGCAACATTATTTTTTGGAGGTTATGATATTCCTTTCTTTAATGAATCTGCACATACAGATTGGGGCAATTGGCTGGCTTTGTTAGGCATTGCATGTTTTATGTTAAAGATCGCAATCTTTATATTTTTATTTATGTGGATTAGATGGACAGTTCCAAGATTTCGTTATGACCAGCTGATGAATCTTGGATGGAAAAAATTAATTCCGTTGGCATTGGCAAACATGCTGATAACAGGCGCAGTGATTTTATGGTTGAAGAAATAAATAAGCATGAATATTTTTTTAGATAAATCATTACCAAAAAGAACACAGGTAGTATTGCAGATTTTGCGCGTAGTATTGCTTGTATTATTGTTTGGCGGAATTTTTTATGCATCAATTAATCCAGCGGCCAGTGATATTTTATTGTATTCAAGTGTTGGTTTAGCTGTTATTTTTTTGATTATAAAATTTTTTATTGAACGAAGAAAGAAAAGGAGTGCAAATAATGCTGAATAGCATTACAACCTGTACAAGGGAGTGACACAACGAAGATGAGTGAAGAGATGAAGCTGATAACATAAATATTGAATCAAAAGTCAAAATTTAAAATTTAAAAATCGTTGATATAAATTAGGTTTTGACTTATTACTTTTTACTTTTGAATTTATAGAATGATAACATTAACGAACAGAGCGAAACCGGTAGACCGTAAGCCGATGACTTTTCTTGAAAGTATTTACTTATGGAATATTTTTAAAGGAATGATGATTACGCTCAAACATTTTTTTAAAAAGAAAGTAACCATTCAATATCCTGAACAAAAGCGATCATTCAGCCCGGTGTTTCGCGGCGTACAGATTTTAAATCGTGATGAAGAAGGAAGAGAACGTTGCACTGCATGTGGTTTATGCGCCTTAGCTTGCCCGGCAGAAGCCATAACAATGGAAGCTGCTGAGCGTATGCCTGGCGAGGAAACTTTATACCGCGAAGAAAAATATGCAGCTAAATATGAAATAAATATGCTGCGTTGCATTTTTTGTGGGTTCTGCGAAGAAGCTTGTCCTAAAGATGCGATTTATTTGTCTGAAACGTTTGCACCAGCAGCATACAACCGTAAAAATTTTATTTATAACAAACAGGATTTATTAATTCCTGATCCAAAAACACAACCTGAAGAATTTGCACAGGCGCAAGGTTTAAGAGAACTCAGCAAAAAGAAAAATAACTAATGACTGCTACTGAAATACTATTTTGGTTTTTAAGCATACTTGCTTTGTTCAGCGCATTAATGGTTTTGATAAGTAAAAATCCTGTGCACAGTGTGCTTTGGCTCATCGTTGTTTTCTTTGCCATCAGTGGTCACTACATTTTATTAAACGCACAATTCCTCACCATCGTAAATTTAATTGTTTATGCAGGCGCTATAATGGTTTTGTTTCTGTTTGTAATTATGCTGATGAATTTAAACTCGAATACAGAGCCGCAAAGAAATTCTTTAATAAAACTTGCAGGCGTAATTGGCGGTTGTTTATTATTAACTGTAATGGTTTCCGCTGTGCGTTCTGCAGGTGAAGTAAGTAATAACCGGGCATTGATGAATGAAGGTGATATTGGGTTGATTCAAAACCTGGGTAAAATTTTATTTACACAATATGTGGTGCCATTTGAACTAAGCAGTGTATTGTTTTTAAGTGCAATGGTTGGTGCAGTGGTGATTGGGAAGAAAGAGTAATTTGAAAATTTGAAGATGTGCTAATTTGAAAATGGCGCATCGTAATTTAATTTTCAAATTTTCAAATTGGTAAATTTTCAAATTATTTTATGCCGATTCAGTATTATATAATTTTAGCATCTGCGCTTTTTTGTATTGGCGTTGTCGGTGTATTAATACGCCGCAACGCTATTATTATTTTTATGTGCATAGAATTAATGTTGAATTCTGTAAACCTGATGCTTGTTGCATTTTCAAAAATGCATTACGGATTAGGCAGTGCAGACAATAAAATTGTGGCGGTGAATATTGGTACTGATGCTCAATTATTCGTGTTTTTTATAATGGTTGTTGCGGCCGCAGAAGTGAGTGTTGGTTTGGCAATTATTGTGATGATGTACCGCAACGTACATTCAACGGACGTAAATTTTTTAAACAGGCTCAAAAATTAAAAAGTCAAAAGTAAAAACTCAAAAATGGCATCGTTTACTTTTTTAATTTTTAATTTTTAATTTTTACTTGACATGGTTTACTTAGTTCCGCTTTTTCCATTACTGGGTTTTTTGTTAAATGGTTTATTCAGAAAATCATTGTCAAAAAGCCTTATTGGTATTATTGGCTGCGGAGCAATTCTTGCTTCGTTTATTATAAGTTGCATTTTGTTTTTTGATGTAAAATCAGGCGGTGCCTTAGCTGTTCAGCCACTGTTCCAATTCATAAATATTGCTTCTTTTAAAATTGATTTTGCTTTCCAGGTTGACCAGCTTTCCTGTTTATTTCTATTGATAATAACCGGCGTTGGTTTTCTTATTCATGTGTATTCAACTTCATACATGCATGATGAAAAGGATGAACATTTTGCAAGATATTTTTCTTACTTGAATCTCTTCGTGTTTTCAATGTTGTTGCTTGTGTTAGGAGCGAATTATGTAATCATGTTTATTGGCTGGGAAGGCGTTGGTTTATGTTCTTATTTATTGATTGGGTTTTGGTTTAAGAACGATAGTTACAACTATGCGGCAAAAAAAGCATTTGTAATGAACCGCATCGGCGATCTTGGTTTTTTACTTGGTATTTTCTGGATGTTATCAAAACTCGGAACAGCAAATTACAATGATGTATTTGCAAACGTTCATCAGCTTTCACCAACAGATATAACAGGCATAACCGTTTTATTATTTATTGGCGCAATAGGCAAGAGTGCACAAATTCCTTTATATACCTGGCTGCCTGATGCTATGGCCGGCCCAACACCTGTTTCTGCATTGATACATGCTGCAACAATGGTTACTGCGGGCATCTACATGGTAGCACGCAGCAATGTTTTATATTCATTAAGTGCTGTTGCTGAAAATTTGGTTGCCATTGTTGGTATTGCAACAGCTTTATTCTCTGCAACCATTGCCATCA
Organism: Bacteroidota bacterium; assembly: GCA_013285855.1. GTDB lineage: Bacteria > Bacteroidota > Bacteroidia > Chitinophagales > Chitinophagaceae > Parafilimonas. The sequence goes on along the minus strand of JABDGW010000118.1, from coordinate 612 downwards.
AACAAAATGATATTAAGAAAGTGTTGGCTTATTCAACGGTTAGCCAGTTGGGTTATATGTTTTTGGGATTAGGCGTTGGCGCATATACAGGCGCTGTGTTTCATGTAATGACGCATGCATTTTTTAAAGCCTTGTTATTTCTTGGCGCAGGCTCTGTTATTCATGCCATACACAATCAGCAAGACATTCGTTATATGGGTGGCTTGAAAAAATATTTGCCTGTAACACACATAACTTTTTTGCTGGGCTGTCTTGCAATTTCAGGTATTCCGCCGTTTAGCGGCTTCTTTTCTAAAGATGAAATTCTTGCTGCAGCTTATGCAGCTAATCCAATCTATTGGGTGCTTGGGGTTATCGGTGCGGGAATGACTGCATTTTATATGTTCCGTTTATATGCAACAACTTTTCTTGGCGAATTTCGTGGCACCGAAGAACAAAAAAATCATCTGCATGAAAGTCCTTTAGCTATTACCATTCCGCTTTTTATTCTCGCTATACTTGCCGTTATTGGTGGCTTTGTAAATGTGCCGGAAGTGTTTGGCGGCAATGCAAGTCTTCATAACTTTTTATCGCCTGTTTTAAAATCAGAAAACGTTCAGGGCTTAACAAGCA
>JABDGW010000117.1 GCA_013285855.1 Bacteroidota bacterium | reverse complement strand
CTGCAGAAGATGAAATACGAAAAGCGATGCCGCAAATTCCGCAGGGCAAACGCATTTTAATGTTATATCATTTTTATAATTTTTATCATCCGCAGGTTTGCTTTTTCATGCGGCAATTATTTAACAAAGGCATTGATGGATTGATGAGCAGGCAAACACAATTGAAAGGTGATGTTGCTTATGATAGTGATCCGACAAAATTCAATTTTAATACAACATATCAACCACAATTTGATGTGTACAGCGGCTCTCCTGTAACATATCCAAATACTGTTGTTGATGCAACACCGGGTTATCCGCGTGAAGATGTAGACTTCAACATTCAGGCTGGTTATTCATTGTATAATTGGGAATTATTTTTTCATGCGCCATTGATGATTGGAGAACAATTAAGTGTGAATCAACAGTTCGATGATGCAGACAAATGGTTCAAGTATATTTTCAATCCAACAGATTCATCTGCATATCCTGCGCCTGATAAATTCTGGGTTACCAAGCCATTCTTTTTAAATGTGGTTGATGTTTCAGGCAAAACAAAATATGATCTGCAACGCATAGAGAACATCATGTTTGGTATTGCTGATCCTTCGGTTGCACATCCAAATGATCTGGATAAAAGTGTTGAGGATTGGAGAGAAAATCCATTTCAACCTCATTACATCGCACAATACAGAACTGTGGCTTATCAAAAAACTACTGTGATGAAATACCTGGATCATTTAATTAGGTGGGGCGATTATTTATTCACACAACATACAATGGAATCTGTAACTCAGGCAACGCAATTGTATGTATTGGCTGCACAGATTTTAGGACCAGAACCAAAGATCATTCCGCCTGCTTATGAAGTGCCGGTAAATAATTATTATCAGTTGGAAAAGAAGTTGGATTCATTTTCAAATGTGTTGGTAGAGATAGAAAATTTGTTGCCAATGCATACATACAAAGGCTTTGATTATTCAAATCCTGATAACCCTGATCTGCCTTCATTGCAATCTTTATATTTCTGCATTCCATTTAACGATAATATTCTTCAATACTGGACAACGATTGCAGATCGCTTATTTAAGATTCGTCATTGCCTGGATATTGAAGGTGTGTTCTCTCCGCTTTCATTATTTGCGCCGCCAATTGATCCTGGCATGTTAGTGCGTGCAGCCGCTGCAGGATTGGATTTGAGCAGTGTATTAAATGATCTTAATGCGCCATTGCCTTTGTATCGCTTTACATTCTTGATTCAAAAAGCAACAGAGTTATGTAATGAAGTAAAATCTTTAGGCGGCGCATTGCTTGCAGCGTTAGAGAAAAAAGATGCAGAGCATTTGGCATTATTGCGTTCAAGTCATGAAATAAAATTGTTGAGTGCCGTATTGCAATTAAAGCAAACACAAATAACAGAATCGCAAAATCAAATTGATAATCTTACTAAACAAAAAGAATTAATTACTATACGAAGAGATTATTATCAAAACTTGATTTCTTCAGGTTTAAGCACCGGTGAAAATATTGCACTGGCTTTAAATACTGCATCAACTGTTATTGACACAGGCATTGCCATTGGTTACACTTTAGCTGGTGGTTTAAAAATGATTCCTGATTTTATTTTAGGTGCATCAGGTTTCGGCGGCTCACCACATGCAACTGTAGCTACAGGCGGTAAAAGTTTTGGCGATTCTGCTGAAGATGCGGTGAGAACATTGCAATCTATTGCAACAGCATTGGATAAGAATGCATCGTTAATGAGCACGAATGCTTCGTATGATAGAAGGGCGCAGGAATGGCGTAATCAACTCAATCTTGCCAACAAAGAATTAGATCAAATTGATGTGCAGATTTTAGGTGCACAAATTCGTTTGGATATTGCAAACAAAGACAAAGACAATCAGCAATTGCAGATTGATAATGCGAAAGAAGATGATGATTTCATGCACAGCAAATTCACGAATGAAGATTTGTATGCGTACATGATCAATAAAATTTCAACTACGTATTTCCAGAGTTATAATCTTGCTTACGGTGCTGCGAAAAAAGCAGAACAATGTTTTCGTTATGAATTGGGTTTGAGTGATTCAAGCTATATACAATTTGGTTATTTGGATAGTATGAAGAAAGGTTTGCTGAGCGGTGAATCGTTGATGTATAATCTGAAGCAAATGGAAATGGCTTATTATGAAAAAAATAAGCGTGAGTATGAATTAACGAAACATATTTCATTGGCACAGCTTGATGCAACTGCTTTGTTACAATTACAGGAAACAGGTCAATGTTTTATCAATTTACCTGAAGAATTATTTGATATTGATTACCCGGGACATTATTTCAGAAGATTAAAATCTGTGAGCCTATCTATTCCATGCGTTGCCGGCCCTTACACAACCATTGGTTGCACATTAACATTGATGAATAATTTTATTCGCATTGATGGAACAAGTGTTGCTGATGCAAAAAAATATCCGCGCAAATCTGTGAATGGAATTCCCGCAGATGACCCACGCTTCAGAGACAGTGGCGGCACATCACAATCTATTGCATTAAGTCATGCGCAATCCGATAGCGGTTTGTTTGAATTGAATTTCCGCGATGAAAGATATCTTCCGTTTGAAGGTACAGGTGCAATCAGTAAATGGCATTTGCAATTTCCATTTGCAAACACAAAAGATAAATCAGGAACTAAAGTGAACACTTTGCTACAGCAATTTGATTATAACACCATTTCTGATGTCATCATTCAATTAAAATACACCGCACGTGAAGGTGGCGATGCTTTAAAAGCAAATGCTTCAGATAATTTGGTGAACAACATCAATAAAATGTTGGTCAGTTTAAAAGATACCGGACTTTCACAATTGTTTAGTTTGAAACATGAATTTCCCACAGAATGGTATGCATTTTTAAATCAGCCTGATGCAAACACTGGAGATCAGACATGCAGTATTTTATTAGATGTGAACAGGCTTCCATTTCTTGTCTCACAAACCAATTTAAAAATTACAAGCATTTCATTATATGCAGATGCAATAAACCCAACGCCGCAGTTGCATATAACATCGCCGGGGAATATTACAAACAATAATTTTTCGTTTGCAGCCAATCCAGCGTTTGGAAAGTTATTGGTAAGTAATCCTGGTTCACAATCATGGGGAAATAATACATTGGGTTTATGGAAAGTAATTAAGCCTGGAAATACACCTTTAACATCAACCGATGTGAAAGATATATATGTGCTGATAAAGTATAGTGTTGGATAAATATTTATTGATAGTTCCATTTAAAAATAAAATGCGACTAAGAAATAAATTAAAGTTTTATGAAACATAAATTAAACTGGCGCCCTTCCCGCGGCGATTTCAGAGACCACAAATTCCTGGCTTTACAAAAAGCAAAAGCGCTGCCGCAAAAAGTTGACATGAGGGATGTTTACAGACACGTGTTTGACCAGGGCGAATTGGGTTCCTGTACTGCTAACGCTGCAGCAGGTGCTGTAGGCTTTGAACGGGCAAAGGAAGATAAAGAAGGTTACCAGGCATCACGTTTATTTATTTATTATAATGAACGCGTATTAGAAGGTTCTGTAAATTATGATTCAGGCGCGCAAATTCGTGATTCAATAAATGTGTTGTATAAACAAGGCGCCTGCAGGGAACACATGTGGCAATATGATATAAGTGAATATAAAATCAAACCAACTGACCATTGCTACTCTTCCGCTCTTGGTTTTAAAATAAAAGAATATTTAAAGGTTGATAATTCAAACCTTAATGATCTTAAGAGTTGCCTTGCAGATGGCTTTGCCTTTATTTACGGCTTTACAGTATTTGAAAGTTTTGAAAGTAATGAAGTTACTGAAACGGGCTTCGTTCCTATGCCACAGGTGAAAGAAAAAGTATTAGGCGGACATGCAGTAATGTGTGTTGGATATGATGACGATAACCAGGTATTTATTTGCCGAAACAGTTGGGGATCTTCATGGGGAGATCATGGCAATTTTTATATACCTTATGATTATTTAACCAATACAGATTTGGCAAGTGATTTCTGGACGATAAGATTAGTACAGTAGATGTAAGATATTATTATAAATTGGGGTAAGACGTTCTGCGAATGTGCAGACACTAATCATTCTGTTCTTAAACTTTTTACAGGATTTGTTAATGCAGCTTTTACTGAGTGAAAGCCAACGGTGCACAATGCGATTAAAGCAGTAACAACAGCAGTTATAATAAAAACATATAATTGCACAGGGATACGAAAAGCAAAATCACTTAACCAGCGATTGCCCATCCACCACGCTAAAGGCATTGCAATAAGAACGGCGATACCTACAAGCTGTAAAAAGTTTTTTGAAACAAGCAAAGTAATACTACCAATGTTGGCGCCTAATATCCTTCTTATACCAATTTCTTTTGTACGCTGTATAGTAGTAAATGCGGCAAGTCCAAACAAGCCAAGGCATGCCAACACAATGGCCAGTATTGCGGCAACTGAAAATAATAACGAAGTGCGTTCTTCTGCCTGGTAAAGCTTATTATAATCATCATCAAGAAAATGATAACTGAAAGGCCTGTTGGGTATTCTTTGTTTCCAGGCTGCTTCAAGGTTTGCCAATGTGTATGGTATATTATTTCCGCTGATGCGAATCATAAAATCTCGTGAGAAATCTCTTCCTAAAAAAATAAGCAAAGGCCCGATGGGTTGATGAAGGCTGGTAAAATTAAAATCTTTTACAACACCAACTACCGGTCCTGTAACTCCTTTTTCAATTGTTCTGTTAATTGATTGCTGCGGTGTCCAGCCGATTTTTTTTGCCAGTGTTTCATTGATAATATAAGGCATATGAACATTGGCGCTGTTATTATTCGTATCCATCAATGCAAAATCTGACTGCTGAAAATCACGTCCTGAAAGCAATTGCATCTTCATAGTTTTAATAAAGTCAAGGTCAACAGGCATTGCATTTAATGATATATCATGTTTCCCTTTTTCATCTATCGCAGTAATGCCATCGCCCCATTCAACGTTTTCAGGTGTTTCGTATGATGCAGTTACACCCTCAACCCCAGGCACCTGTTTAAAAGCATCTTTCAAACTTTGAAAATTATTCAGCATATCTCCGCCAACTGGTAATACAATAACATGATCTTTATCATAACCCAAATTTTTTGTTTGCATATAATGCATTTGTTGCAAGATGATTATGGTATAAATAATCAGGAAGACAGAAATGCTAAACTGGCCCACAATTAAAATCTTTCGTAATAAATTATTACTTCCGGTAAATGCAAAGCCTTTTTTAAGAACGCCCATAATTTGTGTACCCGATAAAATAAGTGCCGGGTAAAGCCCGGCAAAAAAACTTACCAGTATGGTACAAATTAATAAAGCAATTACTGGTAATGGCTGCATTAATGCATCAGCTGTAAATTGTTTGCCCGTTATATTATTGAAATAAGGAATGAGCAAAATGCTTAATATACATGCAAGTATTGCGGCAATAAATGTTATTAAAAATGATTCGCCCATAAACTGCGTAAACACCTGCCGTTTTGA
>JABDGW010000116.1:3568-5623 GCA_013285855.1 Bacteroidota bacterium | reverse complement strand
ACAACTACAGCTAGTTCTAATGTGATAAATGCAACTACCTGCAGTAAACCTGTTATAACAAATATTATAAAGAATAGTATTGCCTGTGCTGGTGGCAACGACGGATTCATACTTCTAAATATAACCGGAGGAGTAGCGCCGTTGGTATATAAATGGACAGGCCCCAACAGCTTTGCCTCCTCGTCACAAAATATTAATAACCTGAAGGCAGGAACATATCATTTCACAGTCACATCAAATGGTGGTTGTGCAGTTGATACAAGCTTAATTATAAATGAGCCATCTGCATTAAATGCCTCAATAAATGCTGACGCAATAGTGTGTTCAGGTGGTACAACTATATTAACAGTTAATGCCACCGGTGGCACAGGAAATTATCATTATACTATATCAGATGAAACAAATACAACAGGACCGCAGGATGATAATCATTTTACAGTTGCAGCAGGAAATTATACAGTAACTGTTGAAGATGATAACCATTGTTCATTCACAACTTCATCTGTTCAGGTGGATGAACCGCCTGCATTAAATGCATCAATAAATGCTGACGCGATATTGTGTTCAGGTGGTACCACTCTATTAACGGTTAATGCCACCGGTGGCACAGGAAATTATCATTACACTATATCAGACGGAACCAATACAACAGGACCGCAGGATGATAATTATTTTACAGTTACAGCAGGCAGTTATACGGTTACTGTAACGGATGATAACGGTTGTTCATTTACAATAGATGCTATACAGATTGATGATGGTACAGAAGTTTGTGATCCATTGGCTTTAAATAAAAATAAAAGCAATACAGATAACATTAAATCAATAACACAAAATAATGATTTGAACATTCATGTATTTCCAAATCCTTCTGCCAATGAGTTTAGGTTAACGTTTCAAAGCAGCAGCAATGAAAAGGTTGAAATGATTGTTGCCGATGTATATGGCAAAAAGGTTTACCAGGCCAGTGGTTCCATTAAGAGTAAATACTCATTTGGAAAAGAATTGATTTCAGGAATATATTTTATCAGGGTTATACAGGGAAATAATTTAAAAACACTTAGATTGATAAAGGGAAAATAGCAACTTCAAAAATTAAAATAAAAAGTCACTTATATGTGGCTTCTTTATTTGCCCGAAGCTTGTATCGTAAATGATCAAAATTATTTCCCATACACTTCAAGCATCTTTTTCAAATCTTCGAGTGTATTTATTTCTGATGCAGGTTTGTCTTTTCGCCATCTTTTTATTCTTGGAAAACGAAGCGCTACGCCGCTTTTATGGCGGTTACTTGCAGCAATGCCTTCAAATGCAATTTCAAAGACAAGTTCAGGTTTTACTGTGCGCACTGGTCCAAACTTTTCCAATGAATTTCTTTTTACAAAAGCATCTACCTGCGCAAATTCTTTGTCAGTCAATCCCGAATATGCTTTCGTGAATGGAACCAATTTATCATTGTCTTTAACAGCGAAAGTATAATCAGTATACAATGTACTTCTTCTGCCACTGCCTTTTTGCGCATAGATCATCACCGCATCAATCGTTAACGGATCAATTTTCCATTTCCACCAATCACCCACTTTTCTTCCGACCTGATAAATAGAATTTTTTCGTTTCAGCATAATGCCTTCCGCATTTATGTTGCGACTTGTTGCACGAGTTGCGGCTAATTCATCCCAATTATTAAAATGAATGATGGGCGATAATCGCAATGCAGGCTCATTAACATCAGTAATAATTTTTTCTAAAACGCTTCTGCGTTCTTCCAATGTTTTGTTGCGAAAATCTTCGCCTTCAAACTCCAATAAATCATACGCGATAAAACCAACCGGCGATTCTTTTAGTTGTTTTGATGTTACATTCTTTCTGCCGATTCGTGTTTGCAACAATGCGAAAGGAAGAATAGTAAATTCATTGGTTGATGCATTTGCATTCGTTAATGAAATAATCTCTCCATCTAACACCGTTCCTTCAGGTAATTTTTGTTGAAGCATCGCATACTCCGGATATTTATCTGTAACCAATTCTTCACCGCGGCTCCATACAAACAATTCA
>JABDGW010000116.1:0-3558 GCA_013285855.1 Bacteroidota bacterium | reverse complement strand
GCGCTTGATAATTTCACCGCGAATGCCATCCCATTTCCATTCAGCTTGCCATTCATCCGCTTCGCCTAATGTTTCAGGATTTTCTTCCAACGCATACGCTAAATAAAAAGGATATGGTTTTGAAAAATCAATGCTGGTTGCATGTTCGCTTAATAAATCATCAAATGCAGTTGTCACCGGATCCCAGTTACCACTAATGCGATGAGCAATTACAGAAGGTTCAAGCTTTACTGTTTTCGCCAAAGCATTTACCATTTGTTTTTGAGATATACCAATGCGAAAATTTCCTGTAAGTAATTTATTAAAAACAAAGCGTTCATCTTTATTCATTGTGCGCCAGCAACCGGTGATAAAATCTTTTTTTATTGATTCGTCTTGTTTATCAAGGCTTATTAATTTTTCTATGTAGAATGATAATGATGATGCAGTTTTTTCTTCGGATTTTTCAGGCAACAACAAAGCAATTGTTTCCGCCATATCACCGACTGATCCATAACATTCACTGAATAACCAACCAGGGAGATCTCTTATTTCGATGCACCATTGCGGTAATAATGATGAGTTCACTAAACGTCTTGGTCTGCGGCCACTAAACAGTGCAATTACCCAAACTTTATCTTTATCATCAGCCAATGAAAAATAATTAATGAGTGCATCTTGTTTTTCCAATGTTTTAGTTGATGAACCCAATAATGTTACGAGCTCTGAGAACAAAGCCATTCCATCTTTTGCATCCTCATGCACTGGTGCATCAATATTTATTTGTTCATTATTCACCATCAACTAATTCTTTTTTGTCCTCTGTTGTTTCCGCAACTACTTCTTCATCTTCTGTTCCATATTCTGTTTTTACTTCAGCACTCCAAATGCCTTGTTCGTTTAAATAACGACTGAACACAGATTGATATCCGTGCGTTACATACACTTTCTCCGCTTCTGTTGCTTTGATAGCCTGCAACAATCCATTCCAATCTGCATGATCACTTAACACAAAAGCACCGTCAACATTTTTTCTTCTAACATTTCCACGTACATGCATCCAGCCACTACAAACACCCACTGACATTGGTGCGAATTTGCGTTGCCATGTACTGCCGTCTGCACCCGGCGGAGCAATAACAATACAACCTTTCAATTTTTCTCTTGGTGTTTCAGGTGTAACGCGTTCTGCATTAATTTTTGGTAAAGAAATATTTGCATTGATCAAGGCCTGATGCATGTTATATGTTGCACCATGCATATAAATGGTTTCATCAAAATCTTGCAATGCTTTTAATACACGCTGTGCTTTACCCAAGCTATATGCAATGATAATGCTTGCTTTGTTTAGGGCTTTATTTGCAAGAATCCAGTTGCGCATATTTTCAAAAATCACTTCCTGGTCTTTCCAGCAATAAATAGGTAAACCAAAAGTTGATTCGGTGATGAATGCGTTACATTTTACAGGTTCGAATTCGCCACTTAATCCATCATTCGCCACTTTATAATCACCACTTGCAACCCATACTTCATTATTGTATTCAACGCGTATTTGTGATGAACCAATAATATGCCCGGCGGGATGCAATGAAACTTTTACTCCATTAATTGTTTTTGATTCATTCCATTCAAGCGTTTCATACTTATTATCGCCCAAACGCGCCTGCAGTAAAGGCTTTGTGAGAGTATGACATAAATAGTTTTTGCTCCCCCATTTTGCATGATCACTGTGTGCGTGTGTGATGATGGCATAATCAACCGGTTTCCATGGATCAATATAAAAATTGCCGAGGCGACAAAACAATCCTTTATCTGTAAACTCGATTAATTGCATTGTAGTTGAATGTAAACAAAAATGCTTCCAAGAATAAAACAAGAAAAAGGTAAAGAAGTTTAATTGTGATTATACGCCAGTATAATTTTGTGGTGTAATTGCCTTCAATTCTTTTTTAATGTCATCGGTTACTTTCAATCCGTCAATAAATTTGTGAATAGATTTTTTGTCAATCATTGCATTGCCTCTTGTTAAAGCTTTCAATGCTTCATAAGGATTCGGATAATTTTCTCTTCGCAAAATGGTTTGGATAGCTTCTGCAACAACGGCCCAATTCTTTTCCAGATCTTCGTTCAGCTTTACTTCATTTAATAACAACTTGCTTAAACCTTTTTCAATTGAACGCAGCGAAATAAATGTATGCGCCATTGGTACGCCAAGATTTCTTAGCACAGTTGAATCGGTCAAATCTCTTTGCAAACGGGAGATGGGAAGTTTTGCAGCAAAGTGTTCAAGCAAAGCATTGGCAACACCAAGATTGCCTTCAGCATTTTCAAAATCAATCGGGTTTACTTTATGCGGCATGGCAGAAGAACCAACTTCACCTTCTTTAATTTTTTGTTTAAAGTAATCCATGCTGATGTACATCCACATATCACGACAGAGATCAAGCAAAATATTATTGATGCGTTTGATAGTATCAAAATGTGCAGCAAAATAATCGTAGTGTTCAATTTGCGTAGTGAATTGTAAGCGTTGCAAGCCTAAGCTTTCAACAAACTCATTACCAAATTTCTTCCAGTCTTTTTTTGGAAACGCAATTTGATGCGCATTAAAATTTCCAGTGGCTCCGCCAAACTTTGCAGCAAAAGGAATTTGAGAAAACAACTTCACCTGGTTTTCAATCCGCTCAACAAAAACCATAAATTCTTTGCCCAGTTTTGTTGGCGATGCAGGCTGCCCATGTGTATGTGCAAGCATGGGAACATCTTTCCATTTACCTGCTAACTCTTTTAATTTTTTTTGAAGATTGATAACAGCCGGCAAGTACTCATTTTCCAAACAATCTTTCCAGCTTAAGGGAATTGCCGTGTTATTAATGTCTTGTGATGTCAATCCAAAATGAATCCATTCTTTTTCTGCACTTGCATCAATTTTTTCAAGTTTCTGTTTTAAAAAATATTCAACGGCCTTCACATCATGATTAGTCGTTGCTTCAATTTGTTTTATCTGTTCAGCATCATTTAAACTGAAATCTTCTGCAACAGCAGTTAAGTTTTGTTTTGCTTTTGATGATAGTTTAAAAAACTTTTTATCCGCTAAAAAAATAAAATAAGCAACTTCAACTTTTACACGATACTTTATTAATGCATATTCAGAAAAATATTCATCCAGGTGTGCAACCTGTTTGCGATAACGGCCATCAACAGGTGAAATTGCAGTAAGGTTATTTAATTCCATTGAGTGATTACTTATTTACTAAATGACAATTGACTAATGACTATTCCTTTTCTTTGCACGCAAAATTAATTTAAACAATTGAAGAAGATTAAAGTTGGTGCAGTTAGTTATCTAAACACAAAACCTTTATTATACGGTATTGAGCATTCAGATGAATTAATGCAGGAAATTGAACTGGTAAAAGATTATCCTTCCAGAATAGCAAACCAGTTGCTTGACGGAGATATTGATGTTGGCCTTGTTCCGGTAACTGTAATACCGCAAATGAAAGTTCATTTTATTATTTCAGATTACTGTATTGGTGCAAATGGTGATGTGGCTTCGGTATGTTTATTCAGCGATGT
>JABDGW010000115.1:2879-5641 GCA_013285855.1 Bacteroidota bacterium | reverse complement strand
CTTTGCAATCATCACCTGCAGATGTTATATACATTGAAAATTGTGCAGGTAAAGATGCACCTTGTAGTTTTACCGCTTTGCTTTCTGCATTGTCATTAATTAAAATTATCGTGGTAGTGTGTGTTGTATCATTTGCAAAAGCAAGCGGGTAAATGTTTGCTCCGTCTGGGGCATTTGATTTTATTCTTTCATCACCAGGCCTTACATAGCGATAAAAATTTTTTGAAATAAAATAACGCTTGCTTTTTTCACCGGAAGAAGACATCAGCGAATAAGTATCCAAAGTTTGCTGACTTAATTGCCAATGCAGCCACGCAGAAACATTTCCAAAACTAATTGCGGTGTACATTGCTTTTGCCAAATCCATTGCACCTTTAATATCATTACTAAAACCTGATGTTTCAGTCATCCACAAAGGCATTCCATATTGTGCGCCCCAACTGTACATTGTTTGCCATGTTTGCGCATCAGGAGAATTTGCAGTTACACCATCTAATGCGTAGCCATGCACAGCAATCAGGCTTATATATTTTCTTGCTTCAGCATCGTTGAGTGTTGGTTGCACCATTGACGATACACCATCGAGATAACCAATATCTTCAGGCATAAATATTTTTGTTGTGATGCCATCATCCTGAAACCGCTTTCCAACAACCTTTATCAAATCATGCAGTGCTTCGCCATCAAAAACACAAGATTCATACGGCTCGCTGAAACGCGGCTCGTTTTGTAAACTTATTGCATACACATCAATACCTGTTTCCTGTTTTATAATTTTAATGTATGCAACACATCGCTCTGCAAATTCTTCGTACATACCTGTTTTCAATTGATTGTTTTGCTGCGTAGGGTTTGGATTGTATACAGGCGCATCGGCTTTATCTCCATTTACATTGTTATTTGTTTTCATCCACGCTGGTGCACTCCAAATGCTTACTATCAGTTTATTAAGGCCTGCTGTCTTCATATCTTTCAGATATTGCAAATGATCGTTGAGAGAACCATAATGAAAGTTTGAAAGATTGGTTGTATGCGGGTCGCTGTCATCATTCACGTCTTCAAAATCTGTAGGGAGATTATCGCGCAAAATAGTTAAGCCAAGATCGTTTATAAGTGTATTTACAAATGTTGTACTTGTAAAAGGTCCGCCGCTCCAATAAACATCCTGCGCACCAAAACCGCCAAAGCCCTGCATGGTTTGAAATTTTGTTGATGCATCTATACTAACCACTGTAATAGTTGTATTAATGTTGGCAAAAACATTTACGGGACTTGCTTTCCCGTCACTTACAGTAACTTTTACAGCATACATTTTATTTGCATCATAGCTGTGTGTTTCTTTGGCATTTCCATCTTTTATTGTGCCATCACCAAAATCCCATTTATACGTAAGCACATCTCCGTCTTCATCTGAAGCAGCACAAGTTAAGTCAACTGTAAAAGGATCAACTTTTGTAATTGCCACAGTTAAAGCCGCAAGCGGTGCATGATTGTTGTTTGACGTGCCGCCGGTTTTTTTGCATGCTGTGCAACTCATCAAACACGATAAAATCAAAATCTTATTCATGTAATGATTTTTTTTCAAAAGGCTGAAGCCTCTCAAAGAATTGAAAGGCAACAGTATCTTATGAAACAAAATAAATTTAATACCCTGGGTTTTGCTGAACATTTGGAAGCTTTTTGGCAGTTGAAATGACATGGTGCTTGTGTTGGAACTGAAGAAAGAATTGTCAAGGCTGATAATGCCTTGCATCTGCCATCTTCTTAAATCGGGCCAGCGCTGGCCTTCGCCCGCTAACTCAAGAAAGCGCTCATTCATAATCCAGGTCATTATCGTGTTTTTATCTGTTTCCGATACAGAATAATCTGCAGGTTCTGTGCCTCCGGCTACCATGTTTCTTGCACGCGTTCTTACCTGGTTAATTAATTGTATTGCACTTGAAGCAGAACCGCCTGACTGAAGAATCGCTTCTGCTTTTAATAATAAAATATCTGCATACCGTAACAGGCGATAATTGTTTACTGAACCCACACCAACCTGGTCAAGTTTGTTGCCCTCAATGTATTTTGTGATTGACCTGTCAGCAGCATTCAAAGTGTGATCTCTGCGCGGATCTGCGGGATTAAATGCATTAGCTAATTTAGTTGTTGCAAAATATGGTGAGGTACCAAACAATGCAAAGTTGTTATCATAAAAGCCCCAGTAAACTGAAAGACTTCCAACAGCATTATCAAAATCATTTGGAAGCCACACATTATCTAGTCCGAAAGCCTGTGTTGCCTGGTATTCAAAAAGAGACTCATTATTGTTTTCGCTGTCAGCAGAAAAATTTGCTGAAAAATCGGGTATTAATGAGATACCGGAAATGTTATTAAATGCTGCAATGGCTGCGGTATAATCCCCGTTATCTTTTGAGGCAGATGCGCGAAATACAAGTGCTTTCCCCAACATGCCATACGCAGAATTCTTTGTAACCCTGCCACGGTTGTTATCATCCCATGATTGCGGCAGCAGATCAGCAGCACGTGTAAGATCGTTTATTGCCTGGTCAAGCAACTGAGTTCCTGTTGTGCCCGGCGGTGTAAACTGATCGTTGGAAGTTACACGCATTGTATCAAGAGGAGCTGTGCCAAAATAGTTCCATAAATTATATAATGCAAAGCCGCGCAGAAATAAAGCTTCACCTTCATTATATTCTTTCAAACCAGGTGTTTTATAAATGCCATCTTCAACAGTATTTATTTTATCAAGCACCACATTT
>JABDGW010000115.1:0-2869 GCA_013285855.1 Bacteroidota bacterium | reverse complement strand
CTTGCTATAATTTGATACCAAGTTTTAAAAAAATAACCTACGCGATCGCTGCCCGGCTGCAATGAACCAAACTGTTCAAACTCTTCAGTTGAATTATTGGTTGTAATGTCATCGCCGGGCAATAAAAAAATGGTCATGGTAGTACTGCCTGCTCCACCGTTGTACCAAAAAAGATCGGTCATCTTTGCATAAATACCCAATACCGCTTTTGTAAAATCAGACTCTTGTGTAAAATAGGTTTCTTCTGTTGGCCCATGCGGCAGCTTATCTAAGTTTGATTTGTTGCAGGATATATTAAGCGCTGTACATGCTGCGCAAATAATTGCAATTGTTGTTATAAATTTTGATTTCATCTTAATATTTTTAATTTTTTATTGTCCGCTGTAATCTGTTTTTAATGCTAACTTATTAGATATATGTTCAAAAGATTCGGAAGATTAAAAGTTCAGGTTTATACCTGCCAGGTATTGTCTTGTCGGAGGTATTAAATCATTTTCAGGATCATACCCTGTGTAAGGAGTAATGGTAAAAAGATTTATTCCGCTCACATAAATTTTTAGGCTTTTAATAAACTGCAAACGATCCATCCATTGTTTTGGAAGAGAATATCCCAACTGCACGGTCTTTAATCTTAAGTAGCCTGCATCTTCAACAAACCTGTCAGAAATTCTTGTAGACTGTGTAGGATCTCCATATACTGCACGTGGCATTGTTGAAGAATGATTGTCCTCTGTCCACCTGTTTAATGTTGTTGTAAGTTGATTAGCAAGACCAGACATAGATTCCAGCCCTGCCCGAAGGCTGTTATATTTTTGTACATCGCCTACACCCTGGAAGAATTATTCTTTGGGTTCCGGGAATGGTTTTACCAAGATACGTTCTGTCGTTTTCATCAACAATGCTGTCCGGCGAATTACTATGTTGTTCTTTGGGAGATGTTGGCTTACCATATAAATCCTGGAAATACATATCACCGGGCTTATACTGGTAGCCGTTTGACAGGCTTGTAAAATCCTGGCCGATATTTTTATCTGCATGTGTTTTACGCCATTCATTAATCTCATCCTGTGATTGAAAAATGCCGCCTGACTTATATCCCCATAAATAAAACATAGAATAGCCTTCCTCAATTCTGCCAAATTCATCGCCCAACGGCGTGCCGCCATAAAGTTCAAGCACTTTATTATCACTGTTGTAAGATTTCCGCCAATGTTAATGGCAACCTGCCCAAGCTTTGCATTATAGCCTGCATCAAACTCCAAACCCCAGTTTTTTACTTTACCAATGTTTAAATCGGCAGGCGCTTCAATGCCTGTGCTTGGAGGAAGCGGCACAGATTGAATAATGCCGTAAGTTATTTTGTCGTAATACTCAGCAGTAAAATTGATATGGTTATTATCAAGAACAGCATCAAAGCCAAAACTTGTGGTTTTTAATTTTTCCCATGTAAGGGTTGTGTTGGCAAAGTTTGGCAAAGCTGCGCCCTGGTATTGTGTTCCAAATGGATCACCATTCCCTGAACCCAAAGAATAATCAGGAGTTAATGAAATGCCTGATAAAAATTCATAGTAGCCTGCTGACTGAAAATTGCCGAGCTTGCCCCAGCCTCCTCTTAATTTCAGATCATTTATAAAATTTGTTTTAGGGAAAAAATTCTCGGAGCTTATACGCCATGCTGCAGCAAATGATGGAAAGTTATCCCATTTATGGCCGGGTGCAAGCCGTGATGAACCATCATGACGCATCGTTAAATCAAGATAATATTTTTCTTTATAGTTATAACTTCCGCGTGCCCAGTAACCAATCAATTCATCCTCCTGTACAATATTTGCAAAGCCTGAAGTGTACGGCGGTTGATTAGATATATTTCTTAATTGCGGATCACTATAATTTACCTGGCCGCTCAAGTCATTTACATACCAGCGTGCAAATTCATCTGAAGCGCCCAGCACAACATCCACGTTATGGTTACCAAATGCATGTGTATAGCTAATGGTAAATTCTTTATTTAGGTTGATGGTTTTGCCTTGTCTTTCACCATATGTTCCTTTTGAATTTCCATCCTGGCCGGCATAAGGATTGCCAGGCGTTTGCGAAAAGCGCCATGCATCTGCCGCATTCCATTGCTTTCTTAAATTTTCATAATAACTTCCTCCAAGGCTGCCTTTTATGCGTAAACCGGGAATGGGCTCAACCTGTATATATCCATTGCCTAATGCATTATATAAATTATACTGCGTATTGTTTAAAGCCTGGAAGGCAAAAGCATTAAATCTTGTTTGAGGGCCCCATAATAATTTAGGGTCGCCATCAAAAATATAAGGAGCTCCCGGATTTAGCAGTGCAGGATCATAATCAGGATTAGGAATAAATGTGCCTGACGCTACAGGAGCAAAACCGGTTTTATCATTCGCATCAAAGAAGGGTTGAAACGGAATGGTTGCTGCCATGGTTGGTAAATCTGCCTGAGTGTTGTATAACGAATTCTCGGCTACCATGCGGATGGTTAAACCTGCTGAAAAATATTTTGAAATTTTAGAATCAATATTTGTTGCAACAGTGTACCGTTCCAGATCATCACCTTTTAACGGGCTTTCTGTTTTTGTATATGAACCCGAAAAATAATAGGTAAACCCTTCGCTGCCTCCTGACGCACGAATGCTTACATCACGTATCGGCGCATTCTTGTTAATCAGTTGTTCTTGCCAGTTGTAGGTGGATGATTTGCCTGCATACTGAGTGCTGTCAGCGCTGTAAAATCCTCCAAATTTTACACCTATCGGAACAGGCACTCCGTTGTTCATGTCAGGGTTATTATTATATGCTTCAGTAACCAGGTTAAAATATTGCTGTGAGTTTAATACATCTA
>JABDGW010000114.1 GCA_013285855.1 Bacteroidota bacterium | reverse complement strand
CTGTGATTGTTGATTTTGCTTCATTGTTGTATAACATTGCTTCATTGATTGTTTACATTACTTCATTGTTCATTGATTTTGCTTCATTGTTATATAACAATGCCTTGTGCTCCGTTTGCTATACGTAGTTTGTAAATACGGATTCTTTATTTGCACGATTGTTTTAAAATGCCGGATGCAATCCGGCTAATTCATTTGCCTCCGTAGTCGAAGACATACGGAGAGCAAAGAACATTCTACGCAGAGCTGGTGTTTTTACATCTCTGATTTAAATTGTAATAATAAACCTTTCTGTTATTAATTAATAGATGCAGATCTAAGATTTGTTTACGCTGTGATGTAATTTGCCTTATACTATAAAAGCGGCAAAGGCTTTGGTATAATCTAAACACAAAATGAATTTCAAACAGCTTAAAACAATTACCGGGAAAGCTTTTCGCGGGCTCGCACATAAAAGCCCTTTACGCATGGCGGCTGCCACTGCATTTTTTACAACTTTTGCTTTGCCGGCAATGCTGCTTATTTTAATTGAAATTATCGGCATCTTTTATAATCCGAATACTATTAAACAAAACATTTTTACACAACTGATTGCTGTTATCGGTAAAGAAAGCTCCGTAAAAATTTATAAAATATTAAACCAATTTCAAAACCTTACCCATAATTGGTTTGCGATGATCGCCGGTTTTATTTTTTTGATATTTGTTGTTACAACGTTATTCAATGTTGTAAGCACTTCAATTAATGAATTATGGAATATAGAAGTTGAGTCTAACCCCGGACTTAGATTTTATTTACAATCGCGGTTAAAATCTACTTTAATTATTTGCTTCGCAGGAATTGTTTTAATTGCCCAGTTAATTGCTACTGCACTACAATTGCTGCTGAAAGATTATATACATGAGGCATGGAGTGACTACAATTCATTTTTATTTAAGCTTATCAGCCAGTTGATCTTTGTTATTGTTGCCTCAGGATGGTTCACTATTTTATTCAAATACCTTGCAAACGCACATCCTGACTGGCCTACAGCTTTTACCGGTGGCATATTCACCGGTGTTCTTTTTACTATCGGGAAATTGATGCTGAGTTTGCTGCTAACTTTTAAAATGCTAAATGAAGTGTTTGGAAAAACAGGCGCATTTGTATTGATACTGCTTTTTGTTTTTTATTGCTCTTTCATCTTTTATTATGGCGCTGCATTTACCAAAGCCTGGTCTGATGAAAAAAAGAAAAAAATGAAGTTAGATAAACATGCATTTATATATGAAGTAAAGAAAGTAAGATCATAATTCTTAATACATCAACCTTTGTTTGGCGTAGTTTCTGATTACGCCATTGTGTTTTTAAATCTCTGATTTAAATTATTTACTATCACTTAATATATTTTTGTATGACGCAATAATAATCTTTAGTTGCTTGTGGCTTTAATGCAAATCTGAGATTTGCTTACGCTCTTGCGTAGTCAGAGACTACGCGAAACTGTTAAACATTCTACGCCGGAGAATTGCTGCTTTGCGTAAATAAATTTATTCAGGTATTTCCTTTCCTGCCTTTTTAAATTCTCTTATGATGCGAATAACCACAGGCGTTGTTACCACAATAATGATTGCAGTAATAATATAAGGCAGATATTTTTTTATAACGGGAATGCGGCCAACTAAATAACCAGTAATAACATAAGGCAGAATGTAAAGTACAGAGCCAATGAATACCAGCAGAACAAAACGGTTAAAGCTCATGCGTACCACTCCGGCAACAATAGGGGCAAAGGTTCGGGTAATTGGAAATAATAAACCCGCCGTTAATGCCAAATGACCATGCTTCTGATAAAAAAATTCAGCTGCTTTTAAATATTTCTGCTTAAAGAATCTTGTGTCTTTACGTTTATATAATAATGGCCCGGTTTTTCTCCCGAACCAATAACCTGTAAAACACCCCAAAACAGACGCTGCAATTAATGTGCTGCAAACTGTAACGAGATCATAATGTAAGCTGCTTGTTGCAATCAATACGCCGCCTGTAAACATAAATGCGCCGCTCGGTATAAAAAAACAAAAAAACAATCCTGTTTGGGCGTAAACTGCCAGGAACATAATCAGCAGCCCGCCATATTTAATCATTGCCTCAGGATTAAAAGCTGATAATAAATTTATCCTTACATCAATCCAAAAGTTAATGATACTGTTACATAACATGGCTGCAAAAATGGGTGTATAAAACAGGCATCAAAATTAAACGTACTATTATTTATCAGAAACATTCAATAAATAAAAAACATCTTCATAAAAATGGTTTTTTAAACTGTTGCTGCTTTCGCTCTATGTATTTTCCAACCGCGTCATTGTGTTTTTAAATCAGTACTAAGTGAGGTTTTCGCCACGGCGGACAGGTGCAACTTCGCTTGTTTTATTCTGAAGTTTTGAACTTCATTATTCCATTGTTTAGGTTGAAATAAAAGTTACAAACTTCGAAGAGGGGAAAGCAACTGAAGTGCAATATAAAACAACGCTACTCCATCTAACCTTTATGCAAACCGCTCAACAAAAATTTTATGGAAAATACTCATGCGCAACCTTATCTACGAACTTATTCGTTAATTTAATCATACTGTAACCTACCATTATGTTTAAGAATATGCTTCGCGTTGCATTGCGCAACTTCTTCAGAGATAAATGGTATAGCCTGATAAATATTCTCGGTCTTACCATTGGTATTACTTTTAGCGTGTTCCTTATTTTTTATATAAAAGATGAGCTTAGCTATGATAAGTATAATGAAAAAGCGGATAGAATCTGCCGCATCAATGCTTACGTAAAGGAACCGGAAAAAGATACGATGAAATGGGCTATCACACCATTCCCGATGGCGCCCGCATTGAGCAAAGATTACCCTGAAGTGGAAGAAGCGGTGCGCTTGTGGGATAATGGCAAAACAATGTTTAAAATTGGTGGCCAGCGTTTTTACGAAGAGAAAATATTTTTGGCAGACAGCAATGTATTCAGGGTGTTTACCCATAAGTTTATTGAAGGTAATTCGCAGACGGCACTGGTTGCACCAAACTCAATAGTGCTTACACAATCTCTTGCTATAAAATATTTCGGCAACAGCGGCCCATGTGTTGGTAAAACGCTGGAGAATGCAAGTGGTGATTTATATAAAATAACTGCTGTAATTAAAGATGTGCCAAAGAACTCGCATTTGATTTTCAATGCACTAATTTCAAGAAGTTCACTGCCCGCAGATTTTGCTAACAACTGGGGTGGCTTTGGTTTTTATACTTATGTATTATTGAAGCCAAATGTAAACGTCGCTGCATTTCAAAATAAGCTTGCACCTGTGTATGATAAATATCTTGCAAGCATTTTTGGGCAATTCAATATAAAGATGCGTTTTGGTGTGCAACCCATTACCACCATTCATCTTCACTCTGATATGACCAATGAGCCGGAAGACCTTGGCAGCATGTCTTACATCTATATCTTTTCAGCAGTTGCATTTTTCATGTTGCTGATTGCATGCATCAATTACATGAATCTTACTACTGCAAGGTCTGCAAGAAGAGCAAAAGAAATTGGCATAAGAAAAGTAACCGGCTCGAACAAACGTCAAATCGTGCTGCAATTTCTTATTGAATCAACACTAACAGCATTGTTTGCATTGCTGTTGAGCATTGGGTTTATTGCACTGTTCCTGCCAACATTCAACACGCTTGCAGGAAAGTTCATTTCATTTACTACATTGTTTCAACCCGGTATGCTATTTATTCTGCTGGCTGTTGTTGTTTTTGTCGGCGTTGTTGGAGGAAGTTACCCAGCATTTTATTTGTCGAAATTCAATCCTGTAAATGTATTAAAAGGTAGCCTTTCGAAAGGGTCGAGCAACGTCACACTAAGACGTGCATTGGTTGTGGTACAATTCTCTATTTCAATGATCATGTTGATCTGTACATGGGTTGTTTACGGACAAATGAATTACCTGCGCAATAAAGATCTTGGATTTAACAAAGACCAGATGCTTGCAGTAGCAGCTAATTCTAGCAAAGACCTCAGCAGCAATATTCGTTCTTTCAAAGATGAAGTGCATAATAACCCACATGTGCTTTCTATAAGCACAGCACAGGGTGTGCCGGGTCGTGGTATTCCTTTTAATCTTTTTTCGATCGAAACAAAAAATGGTTTTGTAAATAAAGGTGTGGATGTATATTTTGGTGCAGATGAAGATTTCTTTAAAACACTTGGAATAAAAATAGTAAAAGGAAGAAATTTCTCAGGGCTGCCCGATACATTGCGCAGTGTTATTGTAAATGAAGACATGGCAAAGGAATATGGATGGGGTAACAACGCTATTGGCAAAAAAATAAAATTTGCAGGTGATACCTCTGGCTTTTATCTTGAAGTGATTGGTGTAGTAAGAGACTTCAATCAAAAATCTTTGTACAATCCTATTACTCCATTGATGTTTCTTTACAGACCCACCAATAACGTTATTCAAATAAAACTTGATGCAAAGAATATTGACGCAGGCATTTCCTCAATTGAAAAATCCTGGAATAAATATTTTCCTGATCTGGCATTTGCTTATACCTTCTTAGACCAGGATTTTAATTCGCAATACGCAGCAGATCAGAAACGAGGTAAAATATTTACTGCATTTTCTGTATTGACGATTATCATCACTTGTCTTGGTTTACTTGGCCTCATAGCATTCACAACACAGCAGCGACAAAAAGAAATAAGCATCAGGAAAGTAATGGGTGCAAACGTACCGCAGCTTATTCCGCTTATTACAAGAAACTTTGTGGCGTTGGTAGGTTTATCGTGCCTCATTGCATTTCCGGTTGCATGGTATTTCATGAGCAACTGGTTGAAAATATTTCCATACAATACAGGCTTAAGCACAATGCCATTTCTGCTTTCGGCAATTACGGTGTTGGTCATAACATTGATCACTGTAACATTTCATACATTACGTGCTGCAGTTGCGAGTCCTGTAAAGGCATTAAAGTCAGAATAGCAAATTAATAAGCGAGGTAGTTTTCAACACGCAAGACTATGCAAAAACCCAGCTGAGACAGAAGAGTTTCCGCCACAGCGAACACGTGTAACTTCGCTTGTTTTATTCTGAAGTTTTCAACTTCATTATTCCATTGTTTAGCTTGAAATAAAAGGTACAAACTTTAAGATAGATGCGGCGAAGTTGCAAACTTCGCCGGGATACCCGAACACTTCGCCGGGCTGGGGGTGTGGTATAAATCTGTGGTATTAAAGAAAAATTATAAAGTTTATTCAAATCATGTGTATATTTCATATCTATCGCCGGCTGTATATTTTAAGCCAATGAGAGTGTATAAAATACAAAGTTTGTCTGCAATTCTTAAACTGTAACTGCATGTTGCGCCTGGTACAATGTTTTATGCTGAGTCTTATTTGTTTTTTACAAACAGGGAATTCCGCATTTTCGCAAACAACCTCACTTCCTGTTACGGATTGGACAAAAAGATTGGCTGATCCTTCCGATAAAGAGAACAAATGGTTTCATGAGTTACACCCTATATTAGATAGATTCGACAGCGCCACGGTTTTTAATTTTTTAAGCCAGCTTGGTAATAGCTCTGCAGCAAAGGAAAATTATTTTATTGCCAGATTTAATTGTATTAAGGCAGAAATGCTGTATGCTAAAAATCTACCCGGTTTTCCCAATGCTATTAATTTC
>JABDGW010000113.1 GCA_013285855.1 Bacteroidota bacterium | reverse complement strand
CGAAGGCGGGAATCTGCTGCTTGAATAAATTTCCGCGTCGTTGGTGTTCTTCACCAACGACACTATCCCTCGTAATGTGAAATAAAATCCCAATGTTTATCGCTGCTATAATAAAAGGAAGCCGAAGAATATTACAGACACAAACCGATAGCCTGACATTACAATATTTTTGGCAAACTGCGATTATTGCGACTATATTTGAGTTAGGCGAAAATTTATGAACAGTCTTTATTTTAAGTTTTACGTTTTGACTTTGCTTTTAGTCTGTAGCTTTCTCTATTCGTGTGGAGATAGAACAGAAACACTTTCATTTAAAAGTTGTCGGGTGACATATCAACAATACAGCGGAGGCGAGCATGAATTATATGCGGGTCACTACATGACTGATGAAATGGAATTGGAAGCTGCACAGAGAAAGCTGGCTCTTTGTTTATGCGAACAGTATATGCTTACAAAAGACACAGCTATCCGTAATAAAATAATAGAGCTGTATAATGAGAAAGAAACCTACTTTACTCCGTCTGAAGAAATAATTAAGACGAATAATATTGACTCCATTATTCGACACAGGCAGGACTTGTTTGACACAACAATAATGATTGACTAATCTTCGCCTAACATTGGCTTTCTGCTATGCTGGCTGACACGTCTCACCTCATCATTTGTAATTCTAATTATCTTTAGTAAGTTATTCGGCAGACGGAACGCTAATGCCAGCGCAGCAGAAAGCCCGAGCCGTTGGCGGTAACCTTATTTTACTGCATTTAAATTCAAAACAAAAGAGTTGACAATCGAAACAAATCAAGAAGAACTAAAACGACTAAGAGACATTATTCTTGCGACAATAGATTACTCATTAGAGAAATCAGCCAATACAATAAAGATTGACGGACGAGTTATACATGAATCTCGTTATCAAAGACTAAAACAAAACACAGAAAAACATTTTCGACAGGAAAAACTGGAAAAACTTGAACGGTTACTTACAAAAGTTTTAAAAGAGCCATTAGCTAGAGCAGATTTAAACTTTAATAATTACATTAAAGAAAAAACAGGATATGAGATAAATATCTTCCAAAATATTCAGGAGCGTGTTGACAAGATTATTAAACAAAACAAAATTAAAAATGAGAAAGAATTTCATGACGCAGTTTGTATGATTAGCAAGCTTGGGCAGGAATCAATTGACGAAAGTAAAATTAATGTTCTGCATCGTTTATGTCGTGACTTTAATACGCATAGAACTAAAACAAAAAATTTCAAAGACGATTACGTGCCTAAAGAACTTTCTCATATTAAATCGCCAAATGAAAAATTTAGATTAATAGTATATGAAAACGAAAGAAATGGCGAATACGGTACAACAACCGTTTCTGTTAGTGGTAAAAATGCTGGAGGAAGTTTGTATGATGCTGAAGGAGTGAAATTAAATATCAGAGCTTATTGGAAAGATGACAATACAATAATTATAGAATCAAAAAAAAAATACAAAGTTCTTTCAAGACATAAACAAATTCAATTTTTCAATGAAGTAATTGAAATTAATTTGATTGAGAATTAAGATGCAAAGGTGTGCGCAACAACAATAACTTGTTTTGTCGTAGCAGGATCTACAAAGCGACCCTGCGTTAATTTTACCCGAAGTCTTATTCTTCAGCATAAGGCCAGGCAATGAAGACTTTGGTAGGAGAGAGCGTTGAAACGAAAATAGGAAGAATGAGATGCCCGGTCGGTGCCGGGCATGACGTTCTAAGTGGTTGTGTTTTGTTCTTGCTTTCTAAACCTTTATAAAACCAAACAACAAAACTGCACGTCATTCCCGCGAAGGCGGGAATCTGCTGCTTGAATAAATTTCTCCGCCGTCGGTGGTGTTCCTCACCAACGACACTATCCCTCGTAATGTGAAATAAAATTCCAATGCTTATCGCCGCTATAATAAAAGGAAGCCGAAGAATATGATTATTCATAATTACAAATGCATATAAAATAGTGCGATCCTTTTTTACAAGAAATTGTAAGCTTTCAATAATTATATCTTTAAATTTATCCGGCTTTAATAAGGGTTAGATTTTGTTGGTGAAAAAACACCAACAAAGGCTGAAGATATTTACTTACTTGATTTTCAAAAAAGAAAATCAGATGGCATTGCATTCGTGCTTTGTATAAGTTTAAATTAGCCTGAGTATGCTAAAAAATTATTTTAAAACAGCGCTGCGTAATCTCTGGAAAAACCAAGTTTTTTCTGCTATTAATATCATTGGTCTTGCATTGGGCATGGCTTGTAGCCTGCTTATTATGCTGTGGGTGTACGATGAATACAATGAAGACTCCTTCCACAAAAACGGCGAACAATTATATGGCGTGTTTGAACGCAGGCACAATGAAGGCGTAATAGCTGCAGACTTTGCGACACAAGGCTTAATGCCTGGTGAAATGAAAAGAACACTTCCCGAAGTGGAGTATGCTACGGGCTATGCATGGAACCAGTTAAGCACTTTTGAGGCAAATAATAAAATACTTAAAGAGAACGGAAACTATGCAGGCGCAGATTTCTTTAAAATGTTTTCTTATCCTTTACTTTCAGGAAATGCTGCAACAGTGTTACAATCCCCGCTGGATATTTCTATTTCAAAAAAAATGGCGGAAGATTTTTTTGGCTCACCTGCAAATGCTATGGGGAAAACTATTCGCTATGAAAATAAAAAAGATTTAAAAGTTACAGCAGTGTTTGATAATGTCCCCAAAAACAGCACTGCACAATTTGATTATATCATTAACTGGCAAACTTTTTTAGAGAATAATGAATGGACTAAAGACTGGACGAACAACGGACCGCTTACCTACATCATGCTGCGAAAGGGAACAGACCCTAAAGCTTTCGAAGCCAAAATCTCCCATTTTAATGACAACTATAACAAACAACAAACTGCAAATTATTATACCAGGCTTAGCATACAACGCTATGACGATATATATCTTCATTCATCTTTTGAGAACGGAGAATTATCCGGTGGCAGAATTGTGTACGTGAAAATTTTCAGCATTGTTGCCATATTTATTCTACTTATTGCCTGCATCAATTTTATGAACCTTACAACAGCCCGTTCATTAAAACGCGCAAAGGAAATCGGCGTACGAAAAGCTGCGGGAGCTTTACGTTCTTCGCTTATCATGCAATTCATCGGTGAAGCTTTGCTTATAGTAAGCATTGCAGTTGTATTTGCCTTGCTAATTGTTATGCTGTTGTTACCGCCATTCAACCAGCTTACACAAAAACAAATCGGTGTTCCTTTTACCCTTTCGTATTTCTGGTTAGGCATAGCAGGTTTAATATTGGTTACCGGTTTCGTTTCCGGCAGTTATCCTGCATTATATTTATCATCATTCAAGCCTGTAAGTATTTTAAAAGGTTCACTGAAATTTTCAAGCGGTGCTTTATGGTTTCGTAAAGGGCTGGTTGTTTTTCAATTTATACTTTCAATCGTGTTTATTATCGCAACAATCGTTGTAAGTAAACAGGTGAACTATATACAATCCCTTAATCTCGGCTATAACAGGGAGAATCTTCTTTATGTTCCATTAGAAGGCGATTTAACATCTAACTACACAGTATTCAAAAACAGGGTTATGCAGATGTCCGGAATAAAAGACGTAACGCATACTACCGATGCGCCTACAAAAATCAATAATGGCACTACCGGAGTTGAATGGGATGGGAAAGACCCGAATTCAAATATTGATTTTACACAGGTTGGGGTTGGTTATGACTTTATCAAAACAATGCAAATACAAATGTTGCAGGGCAGGGATTTTTCAAGAGATTTTGCAACGGATTCTGTGAATTATATTATTAACGAAACTGCTTTAAAAATTATAGGATATAAAAATCCTATTGGCAAGTCGCTTACGCTGTGGGGAATGAAAGGAACTATTATTGGCGTTGTAAAAGATTTTCATTTTAATTCATTGCATGAGGCAATCAATCCATTGATGCTTCGCCTTGCCGAAAATGCTGATGGAGGCATTGCACTTGTGAAAACAGAAGCCGGAAAAACGAAAGAGGCTTTAGCAAGTCTTGAAAAGGTTTATCAGGAACTCAATCCAAAAGTTCCGTTTACATATAAGTTCTCTGACGAAGAATATCAAAAGCTTTATCAAAATGAACAAATGGTAGGTCACCTTGCCAACTACTTTGCGTTTCTTGCCATATTCATTTCATGTCTTGGCTTATTAGGGCTTGTAATGTTTACGGCAGAACAACGCACAAAAGAATTTGGCATAAGAAAAGTGTTGGGCGCAAGTCCGTTTACGTTATTCAGTTTGCTTTCAAAAGAATTTATAATGCTTGTATTAGTGGCGATGATTATTGCATCACCGCTTGCCTGGTATTTCAGCCAGCAATGGCTGCAGGATTTTGCTTATAGAACTAATTTAAGTTGGTGGGTATTTGTGATAGCAGGTGCATCAGCTATATTGATTGCACTGGTTACAGTAAGCTTTCAGGCAATCAACACAGCAACGGCAAATCCTGTGAAGAGCATGAGAACGGAGTGAGAAATTAAATTCAAAAAAACTGCTTGCAACATTAGGTTTGCTGCAAGGCTGGCTGGACATTGGAGCAATCATCATTTTATCGCTGTTGCGCTTTTGTTCGGGCAACGTTTTATCAATCTGGCTTTTGTTTGTTAACCTGTAGTTTTATATCTTTAATCAGCTTTGGTCCGAACGTGACAAACATCGAATGCCCTGCCATCGCAAATACCTAACGTTATCGGATATACTTTGGCGACATTCCAACTTCAAAATATTTAGCATTCAATCAACAATAAATTATATTAAATCTTTGGCAAATGGATGAAAGTGAAAAGAGGAACCTGAAGATAGGATTGAGAAACCGCCTTATTCATTCAAGAAAGTTTCGGATAATTGTTATTGGAATTCCATTGACTATAATTTTTTCTTTAGCACGTGCATTTTTACCTGAACACGGTTTTTTCATAGTCCTGTATATTTTCTTGGGTTCGAGTGTTGCTTTTTTGCTCTATAATTTTCGAAAATCTGATGAAGCCAATATTATAATAACAAAGCAAAAGCAAGAATTACTCAAACAAAAAGAAGATTTGGTACAAAAGAATATTCTTGTTGAAAAGCAAAAGGAAGAAGTTGAAAAATTACTTTTAAATATTCTTCCTTCTGAAGTAGCGGAAGAACTTAAAGCCACGGGAGCAGCTAAAGCAAAAACTTTTAGCATGGTAACAGTAATGTTTACCGATTTCAAGGACTTCACCAGCGTAAGCGAAAAAGTAAGTGCTGAATTATTAGTAGATGAAATACATACCTGTTTCAGCGCATTCGACAATATTCTTCAGAGATATAAAATTGAAAAAATAAAAACTATTGGTGATGCTTACCTCTGTGTAAGCGGTTTACCGGTGAGCAATTACACGCATGCAACGGATATGATAAAGGCAGCATTTGAAATAAGAGATTATATGATTGAGCGCAAAAAGGAAAAAGAAACCAGGGGAGAAATTCCATTTCAACTAAGAATAGGGATTCATACCGGACCGGTAGTGGCAGGAATTGTAGGCGTTAAAAAATTTGCTTATGATATTTGGGGCGACACAGTTAACCTTGCAGCAAGAATGGAAAGCAGCGGTGAAGCCGGAAAAGTTAACATCAGCGGAACTACTTATGAGTTAGTGAAAGAGAAATTCACTTGCACCTACCGCGGAAAAATTGATGCAAAGCACAAGAGGCAGATTGATATGTATTTTGTGGAAAGTATTTCATAGCAAGGGTAGCACATCCGATAACAAAAGTATTGCT
>JABDGW010000112.1 GCA_013285855.1 Bacteroidota bacterium | reverse complement strand
TAAAATCAGAAGATACATATCAGCACAAAGGGTTACGAAAAAAATTAATTGATTCATTACGCGCCAAAGGCATAACAAGCGAGCTTGTTTTAGAAGCTATGTATAATGTGCCGCGTCATTTTTTTTTAGATTCTGCTTTTGATAAGATAGCTTATGAAGACAGGGCTTTTCCAATTGCTGCAGATCAAACTATTTCACAACCTTACACTGTTGCATACCAAACACAATTATTGAATGTGCATCGCAATGATAAGATTTTAGAAATAGGAACCGGAAGTGCTTACCAGGCAAGTATTTTAGCAGAGCTGGGCGCATGGGTTTTTACAATAGAAAGGCAAAGAAAATTATTCGATACCAATAAAAATTTTTTCTTTAAAGCAAGATATCCAAACATAAAATTTTTTTATGGCGATGGGTTTGAAGGCTTGCCAACATATGCACCTTTTGATAAAATTTTAATAACAGCTGCTGCACCATTTATTCCTCCAAAATTAGTAGAGCAGTTAAAGATCGGCGCGTTAATGGTTTTACCTATTGATGAAGGCAATAAACAACGTATGCTGCGCATTACTAAAAAAGCAGATGGCATTTATGATGAAGAGTTATTTGATTATTTTTCTTTTGTGCCAATGCTTAAAGGAAAGAATAGCTGATAACCGCTAACTGTTCACTTGATTCTTATAATATTTCGCCGTTATTAATGATATCGGCAACCCAATGCAAAGCATTAAAATTATTATAGCTCTTAAAAAAGAATTCAATACAAAATGACCATGATAGGCATTGGATAAGGGTACTACAATCAAATTCATTACAGCCCAAACAAAAATTCCATACAACAAGCCGCTGATAATTTTATTGCTATGCAAAAATTTTATATTCGGATAAATAAAAAAATATAGTATAGCAAAAGTATAAGCAATAAAATAATGAAGCAATAAACCAATTAATGCCATGATATTTTCATTTCCAATAACTGTTTTTCCAAACATACCTGCAGCAATACCATGCAGAATTTGTAACGGAGTTGCCACTTTCATAACAAATGAGTACACCAAAAAAGCTGCAAGAATATCGAGTGTGCCTGCAACAAAACCGCTTAATAAAATTGTTTTTACTGATGATGATTTAGCAATTGTTTTTTGTGATGCAGGAGTCATGGCTTAATAATTTCTTAATAAAATTAATTGATGTTTATTTTTATTGCTTAAATAAATATTATGGCAATCCGCATTTTTATTACTGGCGGCACATTTGATAAAGAATATAATGAATTAAAAGGCGAGCTTTTTTTTAAAGATTCTCATTTGCATGAAATGCTGAAATTAGGCCGCTGTAAAATTGATGTTGCAATAAGAACGTTAATGATGATTGACAGTCTTGGTATGACGGATGATGACCGTGAATTAATAACCCGCCAATGTGAAACATCCGAAGAAAAAAAAATTGTAATAACACACGGCACAGATACCATGACAGATACGGCGAAATTTCTTGCAGAAAGAATAAAAAATAAAACAATCGTACTTACAGGTGCAATGATTCCTTATAAGTTTGGAAGCTCCGATGGCTTATTCAATCTTGGCAGCGCATTGGCGTTTGTGCAAACTTTACCGTGCGGCGTATATGTTGCTATGAATGGCAGGTGTTTTAACTGGAATAACGTACAAAAAAATAAGCAAACCGGCGAATTTGAAGAGCTTACAAACCTGTAATGCTTTGTAATCGGTTCATTATAATTTCTATACTTTTGAACTTCAATTTTTTTAGTTATGGGAAAAATAACAGCCGCCATTACAGCAGTAGGCGGTTATGTTCCGGAATATAAATTAACGAATAAGGAGCTTGAAACAATTGTTGATACAAATGATGAATGGATTAAAACACGTACTGGTATTAGTGAAAGAAGAATTTTAAAAGAACCCGGCAAAGCCAGCAGTGATCTTGCTGTACCTGCAGTACAGAAAATATTAAGAAAAAAAAATTTAGACCCGCTTGAAATTGATTGCATAATTGTTGGCACTGTAACACCCGACATGATATTCCCGGCAACAGCAAATATTTTAGCCAATAAAGTAGGCGCAAAAAATGCATGGGGATTTGATGTAAGCGCTGCCTGCTGTGGCTTTTTATTTTCGCTTGAAACCGGTGTAAACTTTATAGAAAGCGGTAAGTATAAAAAAGTATTGGTGGTAGGAGTTGATAAAATGAGCGCAATAGTAGATTATACCGACAGAAGCACATGCATTATTTTTGGTGATGGCGCCGGTGTTGTTTTACTTGAACCTTCTGTGGATGAAACAGGTATTTTAGATACTATTTTAAGAACGGATGGAAGCGGCGTTG
Source organism: Bacteroidota bacterium (assembly GCA_013285855.1). Classification (GTDB taxonomy): domain Bacteria; phylum Bacteroidota; class Bacteroidia; order Chitinophagales; family Chitinophagaceae; genus Parafilimonas. Next base: position 3,550 of record JABDGW010000112.1, on the reverse strand, counting down.
AGTACCTGCACATGAAAGCCGGCGGCTCTCTTGAACCTGCAAGCATTGAAACGGTTATTGCAAAAAAACATGTTATTTACCAGGAAGGCAAAACTGTATTTAAACATGCAGTTGCAGGCATGGCAGATGTAAGCGCAGAAATTATGGAGCGCAATAATCTTTCTTCAGACGATGTTTCATGGCTTGTGCCGCACCAGGCAAACATGAGGATTATTGATGCTACTGCAAACCGTATGGGGTTATCAAAAGATAAGGTAATGATTAATATTCAGCGGTATGGAAATACAACTGCAGCCACTATTCCGTTATGCCTTTGGGAATGGGAAAACAAACTTAACAAGGGGGATAATATTATTCTTTCTGCTTTTGGCGGCGGGTTTACCTGGGGTGCTACATGGGTAAAATGGTCATATGACTCCAAAAAATAAGGCTGCTTTTTAGGGCAGTCCTATTATACATTTCAATACTTGTTTATTTTACAACCTGCATCATAGAAGAATAAGATTTTCCATCAACAATTGTAACCACACTGTATAAACCATTGGTAACCATTCTTCCATTTGTATCTTTCAAATCCCAGCTATAATTCTGCTTACCTGCTGATTGTGTTCCATTTGCCAAAACCTTACCGGCTGTTGTAAATAGTTTATATACTGTTAACTGAACCTGCGATTGCTTTGCAAGTTTAGAATCGATTATCAGAAAACTTATTCCATCAAGATATACCAAAAAAAGAGGCTGCCTCAAAACTGAGGCTGCCTCTTTTTATTGTTTATTTATTTATACATTATTTTTATTATGCATCATTGCTTTCCGTTGTTGTTGTTCTGGTTACAGATACACTATCCCTGCTTTTACCTCCTCTTACAAGTGCAACTAACAGAAGAATAAATACAGCTGCTGCTACAATCCAAACCCAGGGCTGCGCATACCATGTTTGTGTTTCAGTTGTAGTAGTAGTAACACTTGAACTGCTGCTGCCACTGCCACTATCCTGGGCCAAAGCAAAACTTACAGATGCAAGTACTGCAAGCATGCTTAAAAAAATTTTTGTTGTAACCGTTTTAATTAGCTGTTTCATAATTGTAATTTTAAATTATTGTTGATGAAATTTTGTAATACATCAAGTTAATTTCAACAATTAAGCCAATTAAGTTTTATTGAAATATGAGCAGGTAATTGTACAAAGCAATCCACGTCTGTTAATCAATACCCTGACCAAATCTAATAATATGTCCATCAGGATCTTCTACAAGCATCTCTCTCATGAACCATTCTTTGTCAGCGGGAGGTGATAATATTTTTGCGTCTCTCGCTTTAATGTTTCATAGTATTCATCTACATTTTCAACATTTATAGCAATCCAGGTTCCGGGGTTACCCTGGTCATTCAAACAAAAAAATATTCTTACGCTATTTTTATTTACACCGCCAAATGTGGTTGGATGATCCCATTCCCATTTATCATCAAAAGCAAGTTGTTCCATATAATAAGCGATGCTTTTTGCAACATCTGTAGAATAAAGTATTGGTACAATGCTTTCAAACATAATATTGATTAAGAATGCTTAAATAAACTGCATTATTATTCTGCCATCAGCTTAATTACTGTTTCAAAAATTTCTTCAGCATTGGGTTTGCTGAAATAATCTCCATCGCTGCCATAAGCCGGCCTGTGTGCTTTTGCTGTAATAGTTTTTGGAGGTGCATCTAACCAGCGATAGCCTTGCTGTTCTTCCATAACTATATTAAACATATAGGCAGCAGCGCCGCCAGGCACATCTTCATCAATAAAAATTATGCGGCTTGTTTTCTTAAGTGAGTTAACAATTGAATGTTCAACATCAAAAGGTAATAGTGTTTGCACATCAATTACCTCACAACTTATATTTTCTTTTTCAATACGCTTAACTGCATCCATAATTATACGCAGCGTAGAACCATAAGATACGATCGTAATATCACTACCCTGCTTTATAATTTCAGGAATACCCATCGGCACCGTAAACTCAAGCAGGTTTGAAGGAAGTTTTTCTTTTAACCTGTAACCATTTAAGCTTTCAATAATTAAGCCTGCATCATTGCTGCGTAATAATGTGTTGTACATACCTGCAGCCTGAACCATATTGCGCGGCACACAAACATACATGCCTCTAAGAGAATTAATAATCATGCCCATTGGTGAGCCGCTGTGCCAGATGCCTTCAAGCCGATGCCCGCGTGTACGCACGATAAGCGGACAGCTTTGCAGACCTTTTGTTCTGTATTGAATGGTTGCTGCATCGTCAGTTAATGGTTGCAAGCCATATACAAGATAATCGAGATATTGTATTTCTGCTATCGGGCGGAGTCCTCTTAAAGCAAGGCCAATCCCCTGTCCGATTATTGTTAGTTCACGAATGCCTGTATCAAATATCCTGTTGCTGCCATGCTTTAACTGCAGGCCTGCAAATGCCTGGTTCACGTCACCAATCATTCCAACATCTTCACCAAAGGCAACAATATGCGGGTTATTTGTAAACAATGCATCAAAATATTTATTCAGTATTTCATATCCATTTTGTATTGATGCATCATCAGCATATTGAGCCTTTACTTCTTTCACACGTGATGCACTCTTTGCATTATTGCTGTATGTATAAGAATTGTACAAGGCTGTATTTAAATATTTCAATTCATTGTAATAGCTGGTAATGTCTTCATTGCCCGGATAATTTTTTGTTGTATTAACAGCAGCAAATAATGCTTTCAATACATCTTTACGCAAAGGCTCAGTATTAGATTGCAGTTGTTTTGCAGCATCCTGCAATTGGTTGTATGCATCCATATCATTCACCATTGCAGATTGAATTAACTCAACAGCTTTTGCAGACTGTTCTTTTATAGGCTGCAAATATTCACGCCAGGCCGTATTGCGATGTTGTAAAACAATTTGTTTTGATGTGTTCTCCAATTCATTTAATTCTTCATTTGTTGCAATGCTATTTTCAATTATCCATTCACGCATTTTCTTTAAGCAATCCCATTCCTGTTCCCATTGCAGGCGCTCTGGTGTTTTGTAGCGCTCATGGCTGCCTGATGTTGAATGGCCTTGCGGCTGTGTTAATTCTTCAACATGAAACACTGCGGGTACATGTGTTTCTCTTACTTTATTTAAACCGCCCTCAAATATTTCGCACATGCCTGCATAATCCCATCCTTTTACTGTATAAATATCAAGGCCGTTTGTATCTGGTTTTTTTTGAAAACCTTTTAGCGCCGCAGAAATAGAACCTTTTGTTGTTTGATATTCTTTAGACACAGAAATTCCATATCCATCATCCCAAACAAAAACAGCCAGCGGAACCTGCATTACACCTGCTGCATTTATTGTTTCCCAAAAATGTCCTTCTGAAGTTGAGGCATCACCGATAGTGCAAATACATATTTCATTTCCGTTGTTTGAAAGATGAGTGAGCGGCTTTAAAACCTGTGTATTACGAAACAATTTTGATGCTAATGCAAGCCCGATACTGCGCGGCATTTGCGATGCGGTGGGAGCCATATCTGCT
>JABDGW010000111.1 GCA_013285855.1 Bacteroidota bacterium | reverse complement strand
GAATAAACAATCTACCAAAAACAAAAGCGTGAACCAAAAAGTCGTTATATAATTATGATACAGAATTTCCTTAAAACAACTATTCGTAACCTTTGGCGAAACAAAGGTTTTGCAAGCATAAACATTGCCGGCTTATCAATAGGCATGGCTGCTGCTATACTTATTTTACTATGGGTGCAAAATGAATTAAGCACTGACAGGTTCTACCAAAAGGAGAATCGCATTTACCAAATGTATAACCGGGATAAGAATGCAAGCGGTGAAGTCTGGGCATGGCCGAATACACCAAAAATCCTGGGCACAACTTTGAAAAAGGATTATCCTGAAGTTGAAAACGTGGTACGTTTTAATAACATTACACTTTTACTTACCGTTGCCGATAAGCGGTTGAATACGCAAGGTGCTTTTGCCGACAGCGGGTTTTTAAATATGTTTGATCTGCCCTTATTGGAAGGCAATACGCGACTTGCTTTAAAGAGCAGTTATAACATTGTGCTTACGGAAAAACTGGCAAAAAAACTTTTTGGTAATGAGAATGCCCTAGGTAAAACAGTACGGGTTGACAGTGTGAACAATTGTACTGTTACTGCTGTGCTTAAAGATTTGCCTAATAACACAAAGTTTAATTTCGAATACCTGCTGCCATGGGCATATATGACCAAGCTTGGCTGGGATAATGATAGCTGGGTTAATAATGGAATATCTACATATATATTGTTGAAACCCGGTACATCACAAGCCGCATTTGATGCAAAGATCAAGAACATTACTATCGACCATACAAAAGGCACCGCAAATGCCTCTACGACGGAAGTCTTTTCACAACCATTAAGCAGGGCATACTTATATTCAAAATCTGAAAACGGAAAATTAGTAGGCGGCCCTATTGAAGCCGTAAAGCTTTTTTTAGTTATAGCTGCATTCATTTTACTCATAGCCTGCATAAACTTTATGAACCTAAGTACTGCCCGCAGTGAGAAACGCGCAAAAGAAGTAGGCATCCGTAAAGTAATGGGGGCACACAAAATAAAATTAATTATGCAGTTCATGGGAGAAAGCATTATGCTTTCACTTATTGCGTTTGTAATTGCACTATCTATTGTACAGCTATGTTTAAACGGATTCAATGAGTTGGTAGGTAAAGAACTTTTTATTGATTATACTGACCCTTATTTTTGGTTATATGCTTTGATATTTGTTTTATTTTCCGGTACTCTGGCAGGCAGTTACCCTGCTTTCTTTCTTTCGTCTTTTAACCCAGTTACGGTGTTGAAGGGAACCTTTAAGAAAGCCGGTGCCTCCGTTAATCCACGCAAAGTGTTGGTAGTGTTGCAATTTACATTTGCTATCATTCTTATCATAAGCACCATCATCGTTCAAAGACAAATACATTACGCGTTAGACAGAGACGCAGGTTATAACAGTAATAATCTTATCTACACTTTCGGACAAGGTGACGTTTCAGCACATTATGATCTTATAAAACATGATTTGATAAATAGTGGTGCAGCACTTTCTGCAACAAGATGCGCGAACCCGATTACAAAAAAATGGGGTGATAGTTGGGGCTTTTCATGGCCGGGTAGCAGCAAGGAAGATGAGAAAATTGATTTTACCTGGCTGGGAACAGATGCAGATTTTACAAAAACAACAGGCGTAAAATTACTGGCAGGCCGTGATATTGATATTTATAATTATCCCACAGACGGCAGCGCTGTCTTATTAAATGAGGCGGCTGTAAAAGCGATGCATGTAAGGAATCCGATCGGCATGACGATCAAAGCAACAGATGGAACTGCAGAGTTACATGTTGTGGGTGTTGTAAAAAATTTTATTCTTGAATCGCCCTACCAAAGTAACATTAGCCCGATGATGATTCCAGGTCCCGGCTACAGTTCAGGATATGTTGTTCATATAAAATTAAACCCTGCTCATACTACTGCTGCCAATCTTGCCAAAGTAGAAAAAATATTCAAGCAGTACAATCCGCAATATCCTTTTGAGTATGTTTTTGCAGATGAGTCTTATGCAAAGAAATTCAGCGATAGTCAACGTACAGGGAATTTGGCAACGCTGTTTGCAAGCCTAACTATTTTTATTTCATGCCTGGGCTTATTTGCACTTGCAACATATATGGCAGAAAACCGAACAAAAGAAATAGGTGTACGAAAAGTGTTAGGCGCATCTGTAATTGGTATCACTTCATTAATGTCTAAAGACTTTTTAAAGCTTATAATCATAGCATTTGTTATTGCCTGCCCCATTGCGTGGTTTGCAATGAGTAAATGGCTGGAAAACTACACGTATAGAATTACCATTGAATGGTGGGTTTTTGCAGCCGCCGGATTAGGCGCATTGTTGATCGCATTGCTTACAATAAGTTTCCAGGCAATAAAGGCAGCTACTGCTAATCCGGTAAAGAGTTTGAGAACAGAATGATCAGTTTGTGACTGCACAGCAAGTTGCTTCCAAAGCATGTTTTCAACTGCATAATGAGCATTTACTAGTGAAGTCATCAAAAGCTTGTCGATCGTATGACCATTTCCTCATTCGTAAACACAAGAGTCATCCGTTTAAAACAAAATAAACTCGTATCATTAGAAAATACTGATGCTGACATCTTTTATGATGAAGAGTATGACCAATTTAATTGTCAGACCAAATAAATTCATTGATAAAACAAGCAGATGGCACAGGTAAAACGGATCAATAATGTCAAAAGAGATATTGCTTTTTTGATCGTTAATTATACAAACATTCGCAATATCGTTTTGCTTAATTTATAATATCGGTATTTGATTCGATAGTTTTAATAATTAACGATACCGATCTAATTAGCTCTAACAGCTAATGTGTATACAAATAATTAATTTGTTTAGCTGTTAGTGGCCGGCTATAAATTCTTAACTCATCGATGGCTCCTTGCCAAAAATCAGATCCACTGGAAGCTTTTGAACCGATTGTAAAAGGAGAGCAATTTGTAATAACATCAGTGCCATTATCGCGACCTGTATATTTTAATACGCCATCACGATAAAGCTTTACATTCTTCTTTTTATATGTGTATGTGAGATAATACCAGCGATTAACAGTAATGGTATCAAAGATGTAATAAGCGCCAAAATAAACCGCATATACTCCCGATGTGATACCACTCGATGCAATTCTAAAATTTCCCTCCGGACATTCATTTGATATCAACCTTCCGGCAGGTGGATTTGATGTTATCTTAAACCAGGTAGTAACAGTAAAGGAATCTGTTCGCTGAAAGTTGAAAAAATTATCGGTAACAACATATCCACTACCCAGTTTCAATGCTGAACTTGGGTTGCCAAGGCGATCATTACCGAAACGGACTGTTCCTACCTTGGTACCATTATGCCCATGATTAGAATAATCTACTAAATTTTTGCTGAACGGATACCAAGCAATGAGATCTTTTGTGATATCAAAAGAAGCTGATTCATCTTCAATGGTTGAAGATTGCAAAATATCATTAGACCCGGTGCTTGTTTTTTCACATGATAGAAGAATTATTATTACGAAGAATACTCCAGTACCGGCTAAGCAGTTAGTTTTCATTTCGATAATTTTGGTTAGGCCAAATATAATACATACACCTGTATATGTGAATTAATTTTTTAGACAATGATGCTTTGCGGAAAGCACAAGCATCATGGCGAAACCACTACTATCATCTATTGAGCAGTATGTTGTTGATGTAGTAAAAAGTAAAAGAGAGGAAAAAGGTTGGTCTCAGAAAGACCTGGCTTATGAACTAAATGTATCAATTGGCTTTATAGGTCATGTTGAAAACCCTAAAGAAAGAGCAAAGTTTAATCTTGATCATATAAACGAGCTGGCTAAAATATTTGAATGCTCTCCTAAAGATTTTTTGCCAGAAAAACCATTATAAACTTTCCAACAATTTACTTCCTCGACAATCGGTATTATTTCTTCGTTTCCTTTTGGAAATCTTACGGGCTTAGCTTGTTATTGTGCCTAAGTTGTAAAAATGAAAAATAGGGTAAATGCTTTTTAAAAATTCTTTTTATCATCATTTGTCATATTGATTGTACTATATTTTTTAATCCAAATCGTTTTATTTTTAAGCAAGCTCATTTCATGATGGAGTTGTATTTTGATTTAAATCATCAACGAGCTTTTATAAATGTTGGCTACCATTAATGTGTGGTTATTTTATTTTGTATAGAAGTGAAAAGTAATTTATATTGAAATCAGATTTCGACTCAAACCTAAAACTGGATTATGGGATTGAGGTGGCGAAGTATTCTATAACTACACTCCTTGAAAACGGTCTCATATTCTTTAATCAATCATAATGGCAATAAAAGAATTGCAGTTCGTTTTGAGTTTAATAAAGAATGGAATGAACGGATGAAGAAAACTCCAGATGCAAAATGGAGTAAAACTTTACAATGCTGGCATATTCCCGATACTGAAAGAAACAGAATAAAATGCGGGTTGGCTGGTGACGCTACTGTAATAAAAGAGCCTGCTTCAGCTATCCGGACTTCTTCCAATGTTAGTATCAACAATAAAGCTCAGCTTCAAAAATTAATCGAACAACTAAAGCTTAAGGCATATAGCAATTCAACAATCAAAACATACCAAAATGAATTTCTACAGTTGTTACACTCTTTAAATACCTATCCTGTACAGGATTTGAAACCAGACGACCTGCGACGATATTTATTAAAGTGCATTGAAGAAGGCTTAAAAGAAAATACAATTCATAGCAGATTAAATGCACTCAAGTTTTATTATGAACAAGTGCTTAAAAAAGAAAAATTCTTTTTCGAGATTCCAAGACCAAAGAAGCCAATACTGCTACCAAAACTTTTGAACGAAAATGAGCTTTCACGCTTATTTAATGCTATTCAAAATAAAAAGCACAAAGCCATGCTTTTTACTGCTTATAGTGCAGGTTTAAGAGTAAGCGAGGTAGTAAACCTGAAACTTCGAGATATTGATAGTAAACGAATGCAGATTTTCATTCAACGTTCCAAAGGCAAGAAAGACCGTTACGTTAATTTGAGCCCTGTTCTGCTTGACATACTTAGGCAGTATGTTAAGTTATACAAGCCAGCACCAAAATTTTATCTTTTTGAAAGTGAGCAGACAGGCACTTGCTACCCTACAAGAACCATTCAGCAAATCTTTTCAGTAGCAAAAACAAAAGCGGGCATTAATAAAGAAGTAGGAGTTCATAGTTTGAGACATAGCTTTGCAACCCATTTGTTGGATAAAGGGACGGATATAAAATACATTAAAGATATTTTAGGTCATTTCAGCATTAAAACAACGGAAAGATATTTACATGTGAGCAACAAACAGCTTGTAAACATTGTTAGCCCATTTGATAGTCTTTGGGAAAAAGAAAATATAGAATGGTAGAATCGGATTGCCCTAACAACAATACAAAATGTATAATACTAGTTCGCTGATTTTCAGTACCCAAATTTTATTTGGAGCTACATATAATATCATAAATCTTTGCGTTAGTGGCAATTTTATGAAGACCCTACATCTTATAACATTTGTGACAATTTTGAGTTGTAATAATCAGCATAAGCAAGCTGACCAAACGCAAACAGTCGACACAGAAAGTAAAGCTACTCAAACAAATAAAATTGACAATTCAAAGTATTATACTAAACAAGACACAATAATAATTGCAACAGAAATCAACGACACTTTGAAATATGCGAAAGCTGACTTTAATGCGATTGTAGACAAACACCCAGAATTTTTTCAAGAATATCCTGATAATCCTGACCAGGCATATTACAACGATAATGACAGAGATGAATTTGGTAGTGAGCTGGGACAAGACAACTATTACCTTTTATATGCTTACTTTCTAAAACAGAAAAACGGTGCTGAAAAATATGCTACACAACGTAAAAAACTAATAGACATTTATTCGAGCATAAATTCATTATTTGGATACTTTCAATATGGTGGAACATATTTTGGACATCAAGACAGCAGAATTTTAGGTTACGCTGAATATTCAATTTATCTGCTTCCTAAAAAGAAAGAAGACATTCAAAAAACTTACGACATAACAAAACAAAAAGAGCTTTATA
>JABDGW010000110.1:5757-6352 GCA_013285855.1 Bacteroidota bacterium | reverse complement strand
TGCTTTACTGATTGCTGAAATTCAACAGGAATGCTCCATGTATAATTTTGCGGCAATGCAAGCGGAATGATTATCTCTGCGAAGAGCATAGCTCCACTGTCTGAAATCAAATCTTGAAAAATATTTTTATCAGAAGAATTCATTGATAGTTGCGAATATAACAACTCCTGTTTCGTTGGTAAAAGTTCATTCGATATATGCACTTACCCCCTTCTACATCTCTATATAGCAAGAAATTTTTTTAAGCATAGGCACATAAGTTTCACATAGAACTATATCTGTTTAAACCTTCTTCCATTATATCATATACTTTTTGCTTCAACAACTGAACATCATTTTTAGTTTGATAATTCTTTACATCAATTTCATCTAAAAAAACACAGCGGCTTATACCCGGGGTTAATGTGAAAATACTTTTCCAGTGTAAACGTTTTGTGTTATCAATAAATAAAATGGGTTTGATTGGTGTTTGTGTTTCTATTGCTGTGCGAAATGCGCCATGATAAAAATCTTTAAGTGGTTCATCAGTCTCATTAAACGTTCCTTCAGGAAAAATAAAAATCGAAATGCCTCTTTTAACAGCAGCTTTTAATGC
>JABDGW010000110.1:0-5747 GCA_013285855.1 Bacteroidota bacterium | reverse complement strand
GCACGCACACTTTGTGCACGATGTGCTGCATCACTTCTGTCAACTAAAATAGCCGCCGAACGATATATCAAACCAAATATTGGATAACGCACCATTTCATATTTACCCAAAACTCTAACCGGCTGGTGAATGCACATTACAGCAGAAGGTATATCCATGTACGATGAATGATTGGCAACAAAAACGTATTGTTTGCTGTTGTTGTGCGGCACCTCATAAATTTCTTTATGTCTTACTCCTATTAAAAAATACCATGTATTTCCCCAAGTTCTGCATGTTGCATACACAAGGTTGCCCGCCTTTATTTTCCCAAACAAAAGAAAGAAAAGCATAAGTATAAAAACGATCATCATTAATGCAATGAATGCAAGCAATGCATACACACAATAAATTATCTGCAATAAGCGAAGAATGATTTTCACAAAATTTAAAGTAAGCTATAGCACGATAAATAAAAACTATTTTTCTGCATCCTGTTTATTTAAGCGTACAGGCTGGGTTTCAGTTTGCACAACATTATTATCTTCTTTCATCAATTGATGTATATATTGATTTTTAAGATGATCATACAAAGAATGTTTATCTACAGCCATTGCAACAATGCTTGACACCATACCAGCAAGCATTAAATGAAAAATAAGATTATTCCTGTCCGTCATTTCCAGCACAAGAATAGCGCAGGTAAACGGTGAGCGTGTAACACCTGTAAGAAAACTAACCATACCGCATAAGATAAGTACATTGGCATCACTTGCATTTAAATGAAACCATCCTGAAATAAGTGAACCAATGCTTGCGCCTGCACTTAAAGCAGGCGCAAAAACGCCACCGGCGCTGCCTGCTGTAAAAGAAAAAACTGAACCTGCCATTCTTATTAAAGGCATATACCAGATTGTATATTTATTTGAAGTGAACAATGCAGTTGTCATTATATTTTTACCTGAACCCACTGCATTTTCGCCAAAGAAAAAAGCAAAGCCCGCAATGATAAATGCGCATCCAATTAAATATAAGATATGTTGGTACTTAAATTTAAATTTTGATTTCCATCGTTATATTGAAAGAATAACACGGCTCATATAACTGCCGCAAAAACCTGCGGTAAATGCAACAAGAATTATTGCAAAAAATATCCACCAGGAAAGAACGTTTATCTGGGGATACCCCAGGTAAAGATAAGTTCCAAGAAAACCCTGCGCTGTTAAACCTGCAATGATCACTGCTGTAAAAATTGCTGTTTTAAAATAACTGAGGTGCGTTTTTGTAAGTTCTTCAATAGCAAAAACAATTCCGCCAAGCGGTGTATTAAAAGCAGCAGCCAGGCCTGCAGCTGCACCAGTCATTATCATATTACGCTTTGAAATTTTTGGCCACCAGGTTGGCAGCCATTCATTCACTTTTCTGAAAATAGAACCTGCAATTTGTATGGTGGGCCCTTCGCGCCCAACAACTGCACCGCCAATTGCCATAATTAAAGAAGAAATAATTTTTACAATGATAACCGGAATGCTTAGCAGTTTTTTTATTTTATCATTATGTTTTGGCGTTGCCAATTCAATGGCTGCAATCACTTGCAGAATTCCACTGCCTCTTGCATAAGGCGCAAACTTTGAAACGATGAACCACGAGCTTATAAAACAAATTGGTGTAACAAGAAAAAACCACCATGTACTGCTGTGAAACAGTAATAGCTTTACTTCTTCTGCCCAGCCAAACAACTTAGTATACAATACAGCAATTAAGCCGGTTAATAATGAAGCGATCCAAAAAGGAACTGCCTGCAGTAAATTTAATTTGAGACGTTCGTTGCGTATTGCATCAAATGCATGTTTAAGCTTTATACGCGTGCGCAGGTAAAACCTTTTTATCAATCTCTTCATTAATATTGCTTAATAAGCTGAATCAAAAAAAAATGTTTTTGCGCGGCAAAATTAAAGTTTCATATTTCCTAAACTAATAACGCAAACATAAATTAGCGAACATAGATTTACTTTGCACTCTTTTAAATTCATTACTCAATAAAAATTTATGGCACTTATTATTCTTGGCCTCATTATCTTTTTCGCCGCAAAATTCCTCACACATAATCCCAACACGCAACGTTTTACAAACCCAACACGCATTGTTGGCGTAATAATAGTTCTGCTTGGTGTGCTTACTTCATGCATTGTACAAATCAACGCCGGAGAAATTGGTGTGCAGAAACTATTTGGAAAAATTCAAAACAATGTTTTGTATAGCGGGTTGCATTTTATAAATCCATTGGTTGAAGTTGAGCACATAGATACCAAAACACAAAATTATACCATGAGCGGTATCGGAGATGAAGGGCAGAAAGCCGGCGATGATGCTATAAAAGTTCTAACAGCAGATGGCCTGGAAGTAACAATTGATCTTTCTGTTTTATACCGCGTTGTTCCAAATAATGCACCTAAGCTATTGCAGCAAACCGGTATTGATTATGAAGACAAAATTGTGCGGCCGATTACACGCACTCGCATACGCGATAATGCAGTTTACTATGATGCAATTTCTCTTTTTTCAAGTAAGCGTGATGAATTTCAGCAACGCATTTACAAAAGCATTGAAAAAGATTTTAATTCAAGAGGTTTATTGTTGGAAAATTTATTGGTTCGTAACATTACTTTGCCGGAAAGTGTAAGAAAAACGATTGAGCAAAAAATAAATGCCGAACAGGATGCACAAAAAATGCAGTTCGTATTGCAGAAAGAGCAACAAGAAGCGCAACGTAAAAGAATAGAAGCGCAGGGCATTGCAGATTATCAAACCATCATCAGCCAGAGCTTAACCGATAAACAGTTGCAGTATGAAAGCATAAAGGCCCAACTGGAAATCGCAAAATCACCCAACACAAAAATTATTATAATGGGTAAAAATACCGGCAACTCACCTGTTATTCTTGATACTCAAAAATGATTGAATATTTTTGCAAAAAATAAGTGTAATGATTAAAATAGAATTAGAGAGAGTACATGGAGACTATGGTTTTGAAGCGAAAGATATGTACGGCCAATCAGTTAGAATTGACAACAGCCCAGAACATGGCGGCGATCATTTTGGTGTACGGCCAATGCAAATGTTATTAATGTCATTAGCAGGTTGTAGCGGAATGGATGTAATATCAATTTTAAAAAAGCAAAGGCAAAATGTTACCGATTATAAAACAATTGTACGCGGCGAAAGAGAGCAGGGTGTTGAGCCATCTGTTTGGAAATATGTTGAACTTGAATTTATAATTTATGGTGATGTTGATGAGAGTAAAGCACAAAGGGCGGTTGAATTGTCTATTACTAAATATTGCTCAGTTGCTGAAACGTTGAGAAGAGCAGGGGCAGAAATAAAATGGAGCGTGAAAGTGGAGAAAGCTGTAGCTGCTCAATGATATGCAGTACAAGGGAGTGACACAACCGGGCTTAATAGCAGCACAACAGCAGGTAATATAAAATTATTTTAAAAGCAACAACCAGTAATAATGAACGAAGCAAGCAACAAAGAATTGAACCCGATAACCGAAGCAATAAGAATTCAGATTCCGCGAACAGATGAAATGGAGCATTCAACGCCGTTGTATTTAACCAGCAGTTTTCGTTTTGATGAAGCTGAAACTATGCGTGCTGCTTTTGCAGATGAAAATGATGAAAATATTTACAGCCGTTTCAGTAACCCAAATGTGGATGAATTTGTAAAAAAAATGTGCGTGCTGGAAGGTGCAGAAGCAGGCTTTGCCACAGCAACAGGCATGGCGGCTGTATTTGCATCAATGTTCGCATTATTAAAACAAGGCGATCATTTAATATGTTGCAGTTCTGTGTTTGGAAGCACGCATACCATGGTTACAAAATTTTTACCACGTTATGGAATTGAAACAACATTAGTTGCGGCGAATGATGAAGATGCATGGGAAAAAGCAGTGAAGCCAAATAGTAAGATGGTTTATATAGAAACACCAACGAACCCACAATTGGAAATTATAGACCTTGAATGGGCAGGAAACTTTTGCAAACAGCATAATCTTATTTTTAATGTTGATAATTGTTTCGCGACTCCTTTGTCACAAAAGCCGGTTGAATATGGAGCAGATCTTATCGTTCATTCTGCAACAAAATGGATTGACGGACAGGGCAGAGTTTTAGGCGGCGTTGTGGTTGGCAGAGCTGATCTCATAAAAGATATTTATTTGTTTAGCAGAAATACAGGGCCATCACTTTCTCCTTTTAATGCATGGGTATTAAGTAAAAGTTTAGAAACGCTTGATGTACGTTTACAACGCCACTGTGAAAATGCAATGAAAGTAGCGCTTGCTTTAAAGCAACATAAAAATGTGGAGTGGGTTAAATATCCTTTTTTAAAAGATCATCCGCAATATGATATTGCTGTAAAGCAAATGAAAAGCGGTGGTGGTATTGTTTGCTTTGAAGTGAAAGGCGGCATTGAAAGCGGTAGAAAATTTTTAAATAATTTACAAATGCTTTCTATGACTGCTAATCTTGGTGATACAAGAAGCATTGCATCACATCCTGCAAGTACAACACATTCTAAACTCACTGAGCAGGAAAGATTAAGTGTTGGTATTACACCGGGGCTGATAAGAATTTCTGTTGGGCTTGAATATGCTGATGATATTATTAATGACTTGAACCAGGCGCTGGATTAATGAGATGCCCGATTGGTGTCGGGCATGACGTGTAAAAGTCCGCTTTACACCTGCCTTATGAATATATCAAGATTAATAAACTTCTTACAAGTCACTCCCGCGAAAGTGGGAATCGCATAATAAGCATTTAAAAATTATGTTAGCTAAATGCCCTCAATCATTCCTCCATATTTAAAACAAGGCGATACAATTGGAATGGTTTGTCCATCCGGTTATATGCCTTTAGAAAAAGCGCAAAAATGTATCGATGTTTTGCAGCAATGGGGTTTTAAAGTCGACGTAGGAAAAACAGTCGGTAATCAATTCAATTATTTTTCCGGAACAGAAGAAGAACGTTTGAGTGATCTGCAATTAATGCTGGATGATGAGAATATAAAAGCTATTTATTGTGGTCGTGGTGGTTATGGTTTAAGCAGGATAATTGATAAAATAAATTTTGAAAAGTTCATTCATCAACCCAAATGGATAATTGGTTATAGCGATATTACTTTATTGCATGCGCATATTTATTCAAATTTCAATATCGCATCTTTACATGCACCAATGGCGGCAGCTTTTAACGAGGTAGAAGAAAGCGAAGAATATATCCAATCAATTTATAACAGTTTAGCAGGTATTCATCAATCTTATAAAACTTCTTCACGTAGTTTAAATAAAGAAGGAGTTTGTGAAGGAGAATTGATTGGCGGCAATCTTGCAATACTTGCACATATTATTGGAAGCAAATCAGACATCATCACAAAAAATAAAATTCTTTTTATTGAAGATATTGGCGAATACAAATACAATATTGACCGGATGCTGATGCAATTAAAACGTGCCGGTAAATTAGATGAGCTTGCAGGTTTAATTGTCGGAAGCTTTACAGAAATAAAAGACACTATCATTCCATTCGGTCAAACTATTGAAGAAATAATTTTTGATAAAGTTTCAGATTATAATTATCCTGTTTGTTTTGATTTTCCGGTTGGACATGTAAAGGAAAATTATGCGTTAAAAATAGGTGGAAATTATAGGCTATCAATAACGAAACAAAGGGTTACGTTGAATGAAAAAACGACCTGAAAATTTG
>JABDGW010000109.1 GCA_013285855.1 Bacteroidota bacterium | reverse complement strand
CAATGAGATCATTCATACCATATTTTCAATAAAAGCACTTGGCATAGAAAAAATATCGGTTGTAAAAATTGCAAAGAACAGGGCGCAGATGCATATTGATACCATTTTTACGCAGGTAAAACGTAATGTTTGGGTTTTGTATGGAAGATATTCTGAAAATATTATTGCTGCAGAAAATAAAGTAAAGCAGTCTTATTTAAAACAGTTTATGCCGCAGCCTGATTTAATAGCTATTGAAGAGCCTGAAATTTTACAATACTACAAACCATCTGATGAAGCTTATAAACCGGAGAAAGATTATAGTACTGATAAAAAACTTTCAGGCATTGAAGAATTATTAAAACAGGTAAGTATTAAAGATTATGATTGTAAACCTGAAGATGTGAAAATTATTTACAGCGGCGGCAATGAGTTTCCTTATGATGACCGTGAACAATGGACGGATTCATGCAATGTTGTTGCATTAAAAGAAGGTGTTGTAATTGGTTATGACAGGAATGATTTTACTGCAAACAGTTTTAGAAAAAATGGCTTTGATGTAATTACAACTTCTGAATTGTTTAAGCAATTTGAAAATGGATTAGATCCGCAGGCACTTACCAACACATTAATACTTTTACCTTCTGCCGAACTTTCAAGAGCACGCGGCGGATCGCACTGTATGAGTATGCCTTTGCTGAGAGATAAATTATAAGAAGACCACAGGTCAACAGACCATGATCAATGGACTGTGGTCTATGGTCTTGAAATTAGGATTTAAAACTTTAAATGTGGTTATGCAAAACACAAGCAATGTTTTAATGATACGCCCGGTTGCATTTACCTATAATGCAGAAACGGCGGTGAATAACAGTTTTCAAACTGCAGGCAATGCAGAGGCTGCGCAGGAAAAAGCTTTGCAGGAATTTGATGCGCTTGTTGCAAAACTTCGCGACAATAATATTGATGTTATTGTTGTAAATGACACGCCGGTACCACATACACCAGATTCAATTTTTCCAAACAACTGGATCTCTTTTCATGAAAACGGAACAGCTATATTATATCCTATGTATGCAGAAAACAGGCGTGCAGAAAGAAAACAGCATGTACTGGATGAACTCAATAAAAAATTTAAGATTTTAAATATTATTGATCTTACAGGCTTTGAAACAGAAAATATTTTTTTGGAAGGAACCGGAAGTATGGTTTTAGACAGAGATAATAAGATTGCTTATGCTTGTATATCACCAAGAACCAACCAGAAAATATTAGAAGATTTCTGTAAAAAAATGAATTATACAGCATGCACATTTACGGCAGTGGATAGTAATGGCCTTGAAATTTATCATACCAATGTTATGATGTGCGTTGCTGATAAATATGTAGTGATCTGTCTTGATTCTATTAAGGATGAGAATGAGCATGAGTATGTAAAAACAATAATTACAAATTCAGGCAAAAAAAAAATAAGCATTTCACCTGAGCAAATGAACAAGTTTGCCGGCAATATGCTTCAGTTAAAGAATAAAAAAGATGAGAAGGTTTTAGTAATGTCTAAGCAAGCATATTATGCTTTAAACTATGGGCAAATAAGTGAACTGGAAAAGTTCAATAAGATTATATATGTTGATCTTACATCAATAGAAACAAATGGCGGCGGCAGCGCAAGATGTATGATTGCTGAAATTTTTAATTAATTATTCTTATTGCAGCTTTTGCAGTTGTTGCTGAATTACATCTGCAGGTAACAGAATATAACCCGCATCTTTTACATATTGTTGTCCATCTGTAAGTACCCATTTAAAATAATCCAGTATTGTTTGATTGGTTGGTTTTTGTTTGCAAATAAAATAAAGATCTCTAACAGGCGGAGATGGATAATTACCATTAAGTACTGCCGTTTCAACTGAACTTAAATTGGTATAAAAATTTTCTGCACTATCAATCTTACCATTATTATTTACATCAAGCGGCAGTATATCAATACCGGCAATTTTATTGCCTGTTTCAATATCAAAAATATACTGCGTATTATTAAAGCCAATTCCCTTTACATCTTTCTTAACAGCATCAGCTATACCGGGATCGCCCATCATGCCAATGCCTTTAAGATTATCCTGCCGCATATTAAAAAATGCAGCCCATGATTCTGCAGCGCCTGATGCATCTGACCTTGTGTACACATCAATTTTAGTTTGCTTATTATTTTTTATTTGCAGAATATCTTCCCATGCTGAAGATTTATTTTCAATAAAAATATTTTTCAAGGCATCTTTTGTTAACCCATGAATTTTAAGTGAATCAATGTAAAGATTATTTGAATTGACTACAGGAAATACCGCATCTTTTGCAAGCGCTATATACCACACACCTTTGTTGAGTTCGTTATCGCTTATTTCGCGGCTGAACATACCAACATCTGCATTGCCTGAAAGTGCATCGGTTAAACCCTTTCCTGCGCCGCCGGGCTGTATATTAAAAACAATATTGGGATGAGCTTTTTTATATTCATCGCTCCATTTCAGATTTAACGGATACAATGCAAATGCTCCTGAAAAATTAATTTGTTTTGAATTGCTTTGAGATTGTTTACAGCCAGTTGAAATTATAATTACAAGGAATAAAAAGAATGAAAACAGTTTTTTGCCCACCATAAATAAAGCATTAATTGGTTTGATAATTTGTTGTGGCGTAAACGTAAAAATTAAAACCTGATGGTGGCTGCAAAAATGCGTAAAAATAATAAATAGTGCTATTTATTATTTTTATTCAGAAATGATTAAATATCCTGCTGCTGATCTATTCTACGTTAACAAGAACTACATCACAATACAATGGCGAGTTAGGTGCAATGGTTTTAGTTCCTGTGCAGCCATAAGCCAGTGAAGATGGTATTAGTATTTTGATGTGACCACCTTTTTGTATATATGGTATCGCTATACGCCATCCTTCAATAAACTGGTTTAGCGGAGAGGTAACAGGCGTTGCAGACTTATCTTCCACAACATTTCCATCAAGTGTTTTAATAATGTAAGTAACAGTGATTACAGAATTTTCATCAGGTGTAATTCCTGAGCCCTGGTCAATAACCTGATAATAAATTCCGTTATAATCAACTGTATAATTTATGCCGTTGCTGCTGCAAAACGAAGCCATTTTATCAGCTTCAGAAGCTGCTGAAACAGGTATGCATGCAGTATCGTTCTTTTTGTTACACGTAATAAATATAATTGCAGCAGAAAACAGTAGTATTATTTTTTTCATCAGCACTTTCTTTACACCTTGAATATTCAACTATTACTTTTCAGAATTTTTTTCAGTATCAGGTTTTTCATTTCTAAGCTTTAATTCTTTGTAAGCTTGCTCATTCATTTCCCATCTGAATTTTTTATAAAAAAACCCTGTAAAAGCAACTATACCTGCTATAGCTATAAATAAAACAACAGGACTGCTTTCCCCTTGGGCAACCATGTTTGCCCTTTCATACCACCCGGATTCCAAGGCCAGCAAAATGCCGCCGCCCAATGCCAAACCAATAGGAAGCCCCGGAAAAAATTGTTTTAATATTGATTTTTCTTTTACACGGTTTTCTTCCCAATATTTTATAAATGCTTTGTCCTTCTCTGAAAGCATATAGACGTTCTGTTTTTAGGTAACGCTGCTTTACAGTTTATATTGCATAAAAAATTACAACATAAATTGTGTTTGCATTTAAAAACAAAAAAATATTTTTGCGCTCCGGTTTAAAATTGAAACTATAATTATTGTGAACAAATTTGACGCTTATATAACTGATTATTTATACGAAAACAAAGAAGTTGCTCTCGAAAAAATTGGTACACTTAAAACCACTGCTGCCCGTGAGCCTGGAGATGCTCAAGCAACTTCTGTAACTTTTATATACGATAAAAAGGTTGCTACTTCTGATGGATTAATACATTTCATTTCCGAAAAAGCAGTTAAGAATAAATACCTGATTACATCAGACCTTGAATCGCATTTTGCGCAAGTAAGAGAATTTATAAATATTGGCAAAAGCTATGAAATTCCTGACATAGGATTTATTAAAGCAACCAAAAGCGGTGCGTATGAATTCCTGCCTTATTCTGAAATTAATAAACCTGCAAGAACAGGTATGCAACAGGTTAAACGCAAAAAAAGCAATAACCGTTCTGCAATACAATTACTAACTTTTCTTATTGTAATTGCAATTCTTGCGGGATTAGGATGGCAGGCTTACCAGTTTTTCAGTAAACCACAAACTGGCACTACTAATGCCATACCTGCCAATATTGATACTACTGCAATCATTCCTGTTCAGGATACCGTTAATCATGTAAACACTGATACTACTGCGGTTAAGCAAACAACTACTTATGCTGATAGCGATGTGGTAAATGTGAAGTATATTTTTGAAACTACGGCTTCTGTTTTGCGTGCGCAAACAAGAACTGCTCAATTAAAAGGTTTTGGCAATGATGCAGCTTATGACAGCTTTATAAATAACAATACAAAATTTTATTCTTTGTATATTTTAAAACCAACAAGAATTGCAGATACGCTTGCTGTAAGAGATTCAATAGGTAAGTTTTTACAAAAAGATATACAACTTAAAATAGTGCAGGCTAAGCCTTAAGATCAATTTATTTTACCAATTCGCCTTTTAAAAAACTTTCCCAGCTTTCAAGCATTTTTCCTTTAAGCACCCGGGGAAATTTATGCTGTCCTCCGATTTTACCCATAGAGCGCATAAACTGAATAAAAGTTTTTTCCGGCAATACGTCAAGAAAAATTTCTTTTAAAGCGCTGGTACGCTCAGTAGCATAATCATCGTTCAGTTGTTTAAGGTATTCATCTATTTTATAACGCAGTGTTTCTGCGTTTACATTATCATCGCAGGCAACATACCAATGATGAGCAAATAAATTTTCATACGATTCGCCGGCAACAGTGAATTCAGGGATGGAAATATTCATATCGCTGCTTGCCTGTTCAATTGCTTTATTCATGTTTTCAACGCTAAGATGCTCACCCACCAAACTAAGGTAATGTTTGGTGCGGCCAGTAATTACTATTTCGCAACGCTTTTTATCGGTAAAACGAATTGTATCGCCAATTAAATAACGCCATGCACCGGCGCTTGTGCTAATTAAAATAACGTAATCTTTATTTTCTTCAACATCAGCCACAGTAAGTATTTCAGGGTTAGCTACGGGTTCACCGTTCACATCAAAATTCTTATCATCAAACGGAATAAATTCATGAAAAATATGTTCGTTGGTTACAAGACGCATGCCTGAAGCATTTGGCCTGTCCTGGTAAGCAACAAATCCTTCGCTGGCCAGGTAAGTTTCAATATAAGTAAGCGGTTTTGCAAGCAGTTTTTTAAAACTTTTTTTATACGGCTGAAGGCTTACGCCGCCATGCACGTAAAATGCCAGGTTTGGCCAAATATCATGAATGCTGTTAAGATTATATTCAGCGATAATCATCTCCATGCACATCTGTATCCATGCAGGTACACCAACAATAAAACCTATATCCCAATCCGGAGCTTTCTTTACAATCTCTTTTAGTTTGCGCGTCCAGTTGCGTTGCCGTGCAATTTTTCTGCCTGGTTTATAAAATGGCTGAAACCAGAAAGGAACTTTTTTTGCAGTGATACCGCTAAGATCGCCGGCATAATATCCCGCTCCCTTTTGCAAGGCCGTACTTCCGCCAAGCATCAGCCAGCCTTTGCCTATTGAACGCATAGGAATGTCGCTGTAATTGCGCAACGAAAGTATTTGGCGGATCATAACCACCCGATTGCCTTTAAGCAGATCGTTTGTTACAGGAATATATTTACTTGCTGCCTCACTTGTACCGCTGCTTAACGCATAGTATTTTATTTTGCCCGGCCAGCAAACATCCGGCACGCCCTGCAATGTGCGGTGCCACCATGCTTCACCAATTGCGGTTACAGAAATTACAAAACCTTTTTGCGAAGAAGATGTATCGCCGCCGGCAAGATCAACATTATATTTTTCGCAGGCTGCATAAATGCCTTCATAAAATTCATTTAATGCTTCAAGACTAAACCTGTTGCTTATACCGATGCTTACAGT
Source organism: Bacteroidota bacterium (assembly GCA_013285855.1). Taxonomy (GTDB): domain Bacteria; phylum Bacteroidota; class Bacteroidia; order Chitinophagales; family Chitinophagaceae; genus Parafilimonas. The sequence goes on along the minus strand of JABDGW010000109.1, from coordinate 329 downwards.
TACCTGTGTTGGCGTTGCATTCATTGCATATATATCGCTTAAATTAACAACGATACTTTTATAACCAAGATGCTTTAAGGGTGTGTACATTAAATCAAAATGAACACCTTCAATCAACAGATCTGTTGTAACAACGGTTTGCCTGCCAAAGTGATCAATTACAGCTGCATCATCACCAACACCAACAATAGTTGAGGCATTACGCAACTCAAAATTTTTTGTAAGATGATCTATCAGTCCAAATTCACCAAGAGAAGATATTTCTGTACGATCTGCCATAATATTTAAAGTTAGAAGTACGAGGTATGAAATAAGATCATTTCATTTTA
>JABDGW010000108.1 GCA_013285855.1 Bacteroidota bacterium | reverse complement strand
GAATGTTCTCTAACAGTTTGTTTGAAAAATTGGATTTGAGTGAAGACAAAAACTTATTAATCCAAGGTCTTCCATCTTCAATTGAGAAGCAATTTGCGAAATTATCATATGCAAAAAATGTAACACCGCTTTTAAAGGCGAGAAAGATTGATTTTGCTTTGATATTCGCTGTAAACCGCAATCAGTTGTCCAATATATTGCAGGATGTTTTTCCTGCCCTGCACTGTAATAGTAAATTGTGGATTGCTTATCCAAAAATTACGAGTAAGATCGCCAGCGATTTGAACCGGCATACAAGCTGGGAGGTATTAATTGACACTGAATATGAAGCAATCAATCAGGTTGCGCTTGATCATGTATGGACGGCAATGCTATTCAAAAAGTCTACGCCCGACGAAATTCCCAAAATTTTAAAAAGTAAATCAAAGTCTGTTTTTTCAGAAGCCGAGTAATTTTTTAACTGCGTCAACAAGTATTAATTATGCTGTAAATGGCATGATTATTTCATTTGATGTATTAAAATTATTATTATGGCATCAATTGATATAATTGAAGAAGTGCGCAGGCATATTGGTTTTAAACCCATTCCAAAAATTGATCCTAATACACAAGCACCGGAACCTGGAAAATCACAGACCCCTGATTTAGGCAATGCTGTGATACCTGCCTTGCTTGTAGGCTTTTACAAACATACCCGAAACGAAAGCCAGAGCGCAGATTTATTAAATTTAAAAGATACAGATAATATCTTAACGGTATTATTTGGAGATAAAAGAAATAGAATAATAGAATCTGTTTCCAATTATTCAGGCGTTTCTGAAGCTGACGGAGAAACAGAAATGAAAAATACTGTTTCATCAATAATAGAGGTTTTAAGAAAAGAAATTAAAGATATAAATGCTAAAGGTGTAACCACTTTTTTTACAGAGCAGCGTTCCAACATTCTAAAGCATCTGCCTGTTGAATTGAACATGGGAGAGTTAATGGATGATTCTTCCGTTGATGACCGTACTAATAAAATGGAAGGACCTATGAGCGGTATGATGCATACTATTGAAAAAATATTTTCTACTACAAAATAATTTAGAATACATGAAAACCTTAGGAATTGTTTTAGTAATAATTGGAATTGTTATGATAGTTTTTAGAACAATTAATTTTACAACAGAAAAAAAGGTAGCAGACGTAGGTCCGATTGAAATAAATAAGAAGGAAGAAAAATCTGTTAATTGGCCGCTGTATGCAGGTATCATAGTTACAGCTGCCGGAGTTATTGTTTTGGTTTCATCCGGTAAGAGTAAAGCCTGATTTTTGTAGCCCTGACAGGAATCGAACCTGTATCTAAAGTTTAGGAAACTTCTATTCTATCCATTGAACTACGGGGCCTTTTAAATCATTGATGCAAAAATATAATTTGCATTCTTAAAATAAATCTTTTCTTTTTTAATAAGTATTTACAAGTAATAAATTAATGAACAAAAAAACTGTTGTGTTGGGTGCTTCATTAAATCCTTCACGCTATAGTTATCTTGCAGTTAACAGGCTTCTTGCTCATGGGCATGAGGTAATACCAATTGGTAAAAGACAAGGGAAAATAAATGGTACAGACATAATTACAGAATCATTGTCAATTGAAAATGTTGATACAGTTACTTTGTATCTCAATGCGCAAAATCAGAGGCAGTATTATGATTATATTTTGAATCTTCACCCAACGCGTATTATTTTTAATCCGGGTGCCGAAAATCAGGAATTAGCCGCACTTGCCAGAAAAAATAAAATTTTGCCAATGGAAGCATGCACATTGGTTTTGCTAAGCACAAATCAATATTAGTCTGGTTATCTTAAGTATTATAATTGATGACTGAATTAATTTTACTTCATGAGTAAATACTTGTAGCGGTAAAATTTAATTGATGGCAAATAGTGCTTCAAAGAAGTTCACAAAAACATTACATATTGCCATCCCAAAAGACGGATAATTAAAGCACAAGCAACAGAAAGCACAAGCCACAGATTATAGTTTAATACTTATTTAAATTTAGCGGCAAAAAATAGGCCGGCCCTAAAAAGGGCTGGCCGTTGCTAACCTATGAAAAACACCGAATTAAATATGGTTTAAAAAGGAGGATGTGGTTTTTTTGCATTCCCACTTCCACGCTTTATATTATTATTGTTATTATTATTAGCAGGCTTGTTCTCATTTTTGTGTGGCTGTTGAGGCTGTATTTGTTTTTGTTGCGGTTGCTGAAAATTTTGTTTTTTTTGCTGGCGATTCTTTAATTCGTTATTAAGTGCGTTATTAAATTGTTTATCCGTTGTATAAACTTTATTTACTCTTTGACTATTGTTTCCCAATACCTTTTTAAAATTTCCCTGATAACGTTCTTTAATTCCAACAACCTTTTTTTCAAAAGCTACCTCATCATTCGGATATTGATTTCTTGCCTGTTTAATTTCATTTACATAGTTATTGTATACGGGCCAGAAATTTTGTGCTTCCTGCGGAGTAAGATTTAATTCATGAGTAATATAAGCCATTTTTATTACTTCTACTTTACTACCATCGTCTCCTTCAGGTGGTTGCGACTGGCAAAAGTAATTATGAAAGAATAAAAACAATAATAAAGTATATATTTTTTTCATTTTTTTCATTTTTAAATCCCCTTCCCTGATTTCGGGGATTGGGGATCGTTGTTCAAATATTGCTGTATTTCTTCGTCCGATACATTTTGCAGCAAATTTTGAATATCCGTACCGGGTAATTGGGAATCATCAGGCTCAGAACTCGTGTATACAGCCATATTATTATTGTCTTTTAAATAATTTGTTATCTCATCATCGCTTAATCCGGAGATTTCTTTTTGCACATCCATTGTGGATAGTGAGGAAATTGCAACATTATCTTGTTTGCCATTAGAAAAGTATAAATAACCTCCTCCAAATAATATCGCAGTAACACAGGCGGCAACCGCATATTTTAACCAGGTGCGGGTTCTATTGCCAAGTGAAATTATTTTTGCTACTGGTTTAGAATCGCCAACATTGGTTGTTTTTTGAAAACTGATTTCTGAAAAATAATTTTCAGGAACAGAATAAACATTCCTCTTTTCTATCTTACTTAAAAAAGGGGAAATTTCTTCCAGTTCTTGCTGAACCTCAGAAGATTTTATTTTCTTAAGAATATTGTCCGAAAAAGTATTAAAATATCCATCCGGAACCGAATAAAGGTTTTGTTTATTAGTTAAAAGCGGGATATGTATTTTTTCAAGTATAAACTGCGGCAGGTTTTCAAAATATTTTTCAGGAACCGTATAAACATTGGTTAATGGCAATGATTTTACAAAAACATGCAATAATATATCATTAGGCAGGTTGTTGAAATAACCTTCAGGAACAGCATAATAATTTTTATTACCTGCATTTATTAAAACAGATGCACCAGCGTCTTTAAGTTCATTCAATATGTTAATTTTATCCTGCATGGTGTTATTTTGACACTTATAGCTTTAAACCGTTTAATTATTTTTAATGAATTCTTCTATTTTTTTCACGGCGTGATGATAACTTGCTTTTAAAGCACCTTCACTGGTATCTAACACACGGCTCATTTCTTCATACGGCATTTCATCATAATATCTTAAGTTAAAAACAAGTTTTTGCTTTTCAGGCAATTGCTGAATGGCTAATTGAAGTTTCCACTCAAGCCGGTTCGCGTCAAAATTTTTATCTGCCACTACTTTATTAGCAAGCCCGGATTCTACATCATTTAAACTAATCGTGCTTCTTTTCTTTTGTTGTTCAAGAAAGGTAAGACTTTCGTTAGTAGCAATTCTATACAACCATGTATATAACTGGCTATCTTCTCTAAAATTTTCAAGACCGTTCCAAACCTTTATAAAAACATTTTGCAAAACATCGTTAGCATCATCATGATCAACCACCATTCTGCGCACATGCCAGTATAATTTTTCCTGGTATTTTTTTATAATTTCTGTAAATGCTGTTTCTTTTGTATCCGGCCGCCTGAACTGTTGTAATAATTCCTTGTCTTCAATTTGCATGCAGGTATTTTTTGTAATTTCTAAACCAGTTATTCAGATGAATTGGCAACAATAAAGTTTAATGGCAAATTTTCAATAAATATCTTATAATTTAATTTAAAACGTGATTTTGCGCATCTATAAGCTCTTCATCTTTTTTAATTTTAATTTCCCAATCCCATGCTGTCTGCATCATATCTTCAAGATTGTATTTCACATCCCAATTTAAAGTTGATTTGGCAAAATCATTATTAGCATAAATAGCAATCACATCCCCCGGCCTTCTGGGTCCAATTTTATAGTTTAATTTTTTACCGGAGATTTTTTCAAAAGCTTTTATCGCTTCAAGCACAGTTACTCCATTGCCGCTGCCTAAATTAAATATTTCGCATGCAGATTTATTTTTTTGATTAATAAGAAATTCCAATGCAAGCGTGTGCGCATGTGCAATATCACACACATGTATATAGTCACGAACGCAACTTCCGTCACGGGTTGGATAGTCATCGCCGTAAACAACCATTTGCTTAATTTTTCCAATAGCACATTGCGTTATTGCTGGTACAAGATTTTGAGGTTTGCCTAAAGGCAGTTCTCCAATTAGTGCAGATGGATGCGCGCCAACAGGATTAAAATATCGTAATAAAATTGCGTTGCAAACTTCTATTTTGGTATAATCTTCAACAATAATTTCGCCCATTTGTTTTGTTGCGCCATAAGGTGATTCTGCTTTTTTTACAGGTGAAGATTCTGTAACAGGTATTGCATCAGGATTGCCATACACCGTGCAGGAAGATGAAAATACAAAATGCGGAATATTAAATTCTTTTACACATTTAAGAATATTTATTAAAGAAAAAAGATTGTTTTCATAGTAAAGCAAAGGCTCTGCAACACTTTCACCAACGGCTTTGTATGCAGCAAAATGTATAATACCATTTATATCATCATTTTCCTGGAACACAGCAAGCGTTTCATCAAAGTTTTTAAGATCTACTTTATAATTTTTTATTTTTTTACCAGTAATTTTTTCTATGCCATCCAGCAGGTAAGTTGAGGAACGTGAATTGTCATCAATGGAAATTACATCATATCCATTCTCAATAAGGTCAACAATTGTATGCGCACCAATATAACCACAGCCCCCGCTAACCAGAATTTTTTTCATAACAGGCTAATAAGATGCAAAATAAATAAAACTAAACAGAAAACAGGTGGAAGAACCAGTATAATCCTGCGGCAAGTAATGCGCTAACCGGGATGGTAAGCACCCAGGCCCATATAAGATTAATAGTAATGCCCCAGCGAACGGCGCTTAAACGCTTGGTAGCGCCTACGCCCATTATTGAGCCTGCTATTGTATGCGTGGTGCTAACAGGTGCGCCAAGATTGGCCGCTGTAAACAAAGTAATTGCGCCGGCAGTTTCTGCACAAACACCTTCCAGCGGTGTAACTTTTGTAATTTTTGTACCCATGGTTTTTACAATTCGCCATCCTCCACTCATGGTACCTAAACCCATTGCAGTATAGCACATAAAGGGAACCCATTCCGGTATGCTTTGAATATTTGGAATTATATTATTTGCCACCATTGCTGCTCCAATTATACCAATTGTTTTTTGCGCATCACTTCCACCATGGCCAATACTAAAGCTCGCAGATGAAACCAGTTGCAGACGTTTATACATTTTAGTGGAGCGCCTCGCCGTTTCTCCCTTAAAATGAGTATAGAAATAAGATGCGACGAAGATGACACCTAATGCCAGCAAAGCCCAGAATTCAAATGGCTTTTTAAATTTTATAAAAATCAGGCACACTGCTTCAACAACAACTATGATAAGAATCTTTAGCCAAAAGTTTTTTTGTATGGTTACAAGGGTAATGAACATAGAGATGATCATGCCAACTATGGGTGCGATTAAAATAAAAATAAGCGTAAGGCTAATGCCACCGTTAAGTGACCAGTTTATACTTCCAAAACCCGAGTGTGCAATGGCTGCACCTGCAAAACCTCCAATTAATGTATGCGAAGATGAAGAAGGTATTCCATACCACCAGGTAAGCAGGTTCCAGCATATTGCCGCTATTACACCTGCTAAAACAACTACAAGGTCAAAACTGCCTGTATTAACTGTTTTCGCAACAGTATTGGCAACTCCATGATCGCTAAAAATAAAATAAGCCAGGAAATTAAAAAATGCTGCCCATACAACTGCTTGGAACGGGGTAAGCACTTTTGTTGAAACAATGGTGGCAATTGAATTTGCTGCATCGTGAAAACCATTAATAAAATCAAAAATTACTGCAAGAACTACGATTACAATTAGTAGCGTTGACATGGGTGCCAATTAAGGATTGATTATGCGTATTTTACAATTATAGATTCAATTGCATTGCCGGCATCTTCGCATTTATCGGTTGCGGTTTCCATAGCATGATAAACTTCTCTCTTTTTTATAAGCATTTTTATATCCTCTTCCATGTCAAATAATCGTTCAAT
>JABDGW010000107.1 GCA_013285855.1 Bacteroidota bacterium | reverse complement strand
CAAAATTGCCAACAAACAAAAGTGGTTTTTGCAACCCTGGATATCTTCAACAGATAAAAAGTATTACCAACTGTTGACTATTCGTACTGCAAAAACCACTTAATTTTTATTTTTATGGAGCTGCCAGTTTCAGACCGAATTTTTGAGATACGGTTGCTGTTGCTGCATTTACCAATACACTTATATCAGATGTACTGCTGGCCCCATCATCATCTGTAACAGTAAGGGTGAATTTATAGGTTCCTGATACAAATCCGGTAACTTCTGATGTTGCTTTATTAGGCGTTAATATATTAATAGCGCTACCCGCTTTTTGCTTCCACTTATAAGATACAATAGATCCGTCTGCGTCATAAGATGATACGCCGGTTAAAGAAATTGCATTTGAATCATTTGAGAAAAGTACCTGCAAAGCGGGAACGGCTACAGGTGGTGAATTCTCAGCAGCAACTTTAAAGTTTGCTCTTATTACATGATTCGCTGTAACATTATTGAAAGTATAATTTGTTAATGCGCCAACGTCTGTTCCATCTACTACAACATTGTCTATTTCATACCCGGCATTGGCCACCATGGTATATGATTGCGATCCTCCTGCATTTACCTTTTTAATCCCATACGGCTGTATGGTTCCACCCCCTTGCGAAAATGCTATTATAATAAATGTACGCGTGGAGGAAATTGCTGAAATGGTATGATCTGCCTGAACATTGGTGAAGGTATAAGTCTTAACTGCACCGACAGATGCACCGTCTACTATTACGTCTGCAATAGAATATCCCTGATTAGGAACTATACTATATGTTTGACTGCCTCCTACATCAACAATCGTTACCCCCGAAGGCTCTATGATAGTATTTGCATCAGATGTTGCCGCAATACTATAATCTTTTACTGCACAATTTTCTTTGAAGGTAATTCCGGTTGTGTTTAGCAGGTTCCCGATATTATTGCAAAAAGTATTACCGGTACTGGTAAGCATTTTGTCATCATCATAAATTACATAGCCTACAGGCTTCCCTTCGTTTATCGCTGTATTATACCCTGTAACATTATCATGTATATGTAATGTAGACGTATTGGTTCGCGGGGCAAATAAAGTAGAAGCAAGTTGTTCCGTGTTAGCCTTCCATCCCTTGGTTCCCTTAGTGCCCACCTGCCCTGCTGTATCCATAACATTATCATAAAACTCTGTAACCCCATCACCATAACTGTAAAAATTATACAGGAAATTATGATTAAAGATGTTTTTATAAACCTTTGCCTCCTTGGTTAAACTGCCTATTGCCCACCCTGCACCCTGCGCAGGATTGTATTCATATCCTGTGTTAGTTACAATGTTATCGTGCACCAATGCATAGCCTGAATCGCAACCGCTTACCTGTCCGCCTTGCCGGTTAATGCTATCCATTATAATGTGGTCCAATTCCGCATAACCGCATCCCATGGGCTTGGGGTAAGTAGTTGTACCCGCGCAGTTCAGCGGCCTTCCGCCTGTTGAACCTGTTGAACCTTCATATAAACCATCTCCCTGTATATTTCTTAATCTCAAATGGTGTAAATGATGATATGTTGCCCTTGTAGGATACAGGTAAGATGGATCACAATCATATTTAGCACTTACATCTGAAACTTCTGTCTTATCGAATATGCCTCCTACGCCTCCATTCCGCATATCTATATAGCCAATATCAATATAATTTGATTTACCCGATATTGTCATATCTGTACCACCACCATTTATTCTTATGCCATATAATGAATCTCCTCCTGAACCATCTATCTTTAAATGATTTGTATTTTCTACTGATAAACCGCTTGAAAAATTAACCTGCTTCCCGTCAGTATAAATAACCACTTCAGAAGAGTAGTCCTCGCATATATAGCCGTACGAATACTGCCCGGACAGAACAATGGTATCACCCGGATCGCCCTTGTTTTCATTTCCTATCATCCAGAATGAATTATCACCTCTTTTTGTAGCGGGCTTCCAATGGCTGGTATGGCCTGGTGCAATAGCCGGGGACGTACTAAAATCCTGCGAGGCAAATTGCTTTTTAGGCTGATTACATAATTCTGAAAAAACTTTCCTGAGAAAACCTACATCATCCCCCTTATCGTCCTCTACAAATGTTACAAGATGAGGATCTGTTAGTTGATCGGTGCCATTAGCAACTTCCATAAACAGCAACGCCCTTGACCTGAAAAAGCTTAAGTGTTCTGTATCTTTAGCTATACTATCTTTATTTCCCACCATGTAGTGCAGGGTAATTATTTTCTCCCTTGTGCTATCTGGTATAGGCGAATAATGAAACAATATAACATAGTGAATTCCGCAACGGTATATACTAGCTGTTGCAAAAAGACTATCCTGGCTGGTTGCCTTAAACGATAATGAAAGTAATAGTAGTGCTGCAATGAACCTGGTGATGAATTTCATATTATTTGGTTTTTAAGTGCCTAATAATGGGCGCGTTCAACTTCACCTGTAATTGAAATCATGCTCTTTACATCCTGGCCATGTTCTATTCACTTGATTCAATTAACTCGTTATCCCTGGCGCTGCTGTTATATTACTGCATCAGTTTTGCTGTGCAGATTGTTAGCAATAACTTATTTTTTACCTGGCTGTAGTGTAAACTAAATTTTAGTGGTGCTCTTGTTACTTTCTTGTAAGATTTCCGGTCAATTTCAGAAGTTCGCTGCATAAATCTAAGTATTTATATATTGTTTTATTATTGTTTTAGTTATTTTTTTTTATTATTATTTTAGAGTTACTTTTTACTATCACATTTCTCTGCGCATTTAATTACACTTGCGTCGTTAATAAGTATCATGCAATTCCATAAAAACTTGTAATGGTATACATTCCTTGTTCGCCCGTTATATAAAACTGACTTTGTTTACATAGCGGAAGGCAAAAAATTATGCCAGGCATACTTTGAACACGTAGATGTACATTCCGTAAGAGATAAATTAAAATTAAACAGAGCAGATGTTGGCTGGTATCAAATAAGAAAAACTTTACAGGCTCGCAATAACAGTGGCGATTTTCCTTTCGTATCTTTCAAACAATTTGAAGAAGCATATCAAACGCTTATTGAAAAGCTTCAACCGCAAGTATATGAATTAGGGTTTTGAAGAATTGATTTTTTATAGTTTATTAACCTGTCAGGTTATTTTACATTAATACATAGTGTAAAATAATTTTTAATCTTATTATTCGGAATAATTAATCTATCTTACCCTTTACCTAACCACGTGTTAGTGACTTACATAATGGATAACAAATAAAACTATGACAATTTTCATATTATCATCGGTTTGAACTTTAATACAAAGAGGCATAAATCTTATTAATGGATTTATGCCTCTTTGCATTGTACAATACAAACGTAATTTATGCTACAACACCAGTTAGACGTGTTTACCGGAGACGCTAAGAAAGTAAAAATAAATAATGAAGTTTATCAAATTCAGCCGGTGGAATATGAAAATGAAATCTTTTTTTTCGTGAGGCATTTGAATAAAGTTATTTGCATGGTTCTGCAAGATGAAAAAGATGAATGGATGCCGGATTGTGATATTAACCAGGAGTTGTTTGAACAAATTATGAAGCGGATAAACAAATTATATTTTCCTATGAAAATTCTCCATTGGCTCATGTATGCAGTTACGTAGCATACTTTTCGCCCATGTTGTTGTTCCTCACCAACAAACCTGCATTGCATCAATGCCGTTGGTGAAGAACATCAACGGCGGCAAAAAGCTTTATAAATCTAGTCAACAAAACTGTCCGTCATTCCCGCGAAGGCGGGAAATGCGAAGCATTCATCGAGGCTTTAGAAAATAATTATTACGAGATAATCTCATAATAATGTTATTTGTAAAATGTCTCTAAGCATGAGATGCCCAATCAAGTTGGGCATGACGTACGAAGTGGTTGTATTTGTTCTTGCCCCATCTGGCGCAAGTATGCAGCAAAGCTTTTGTGCCTGGCGTACTTGTACCTTGCTCATACAGTTATAATTAAAGGGTCAGGAAAATCAATTTCAATTAATCCCTTCACTCCATAATAATCTCTTGCACTGCTGCATAAATAATCTTTCGGCTTTTCTACAATTCCTGCTTTAACAGGATTCTCATGCATATACTTTAATTTTTCCTGGGAGAAATAAGAGGCCGCTTCTTTGTGTGGCGACCTCTTACAATTCATTTTAAAAGTTTTATCGCGTAATAATTACTTTATTTGTTTTCCTGTTGCCCTTTTCATCAATTACAACAAGAAAGTAAGTTCCACTTGCAATATCACTAATATTCATTTGTTGTTGTGTATATTTCGCATTGCCTGTTTGTATTTTTTCCTGGTTAATTATTTTGCCTTGAATGCTTACTAATTGAACGGTTACATTGCCTGTGTAATTCGTTAATGAAATATTTATCCTGGAAGAAGCAGGGTTGGGAGCTATTGTAAAAGCGTTGCTATTACCATAGCCATTCTTTTCTTCAATTAAAGAAGCAAAACCAGCAGTATTATAATTAACGATTGTTCCGGTCGCCTCACCATCATTCAAACTGGCATTTACAGGATTGCTGAGCAGTATAGTAAATGTTTCGTTTGCCTCAGGAATTTTATCTCCATCTATTGTAATACTAATGATAGCTTTTTTAGTGCCGGCATTAAATGTTACGGTGCCCGATTGTGCTTCATAATCACTGCCTGCACTCGCAGAGCCATCCTGGGTTTTGTAGTCAACTGTTACAGTTTGTGACGATTTTTTATTGAGCGTTACCGGGAAATTCATAACTCTTTGTGCTTTTGGCTTTTCAACTACAGAAGCATCAGCAATGGAAACTAATACGCATGTTTCATCAACCAGGCCATTGCAATTGTTGTCAATACCATCACCACATATCTCAGGCGCACCCGGATGTACGGTTACATTATTATCGTCGCAATCTCTTTTGTTTACTACGTACCCTGCAGGTTTGGTGCAGGCGATAACAGAATCGTTGGGATTCCCATATCCGTCACCATCTGCATCATGGTAGAATGCCTTAGGATGGATATTGGCATTTTTATCATTGCAATCAGTATTGTTCAAAACATAACCTGCAGGTTGGGTGCAGGATTGTGTTATGATGTTTGGATTACCAAACCCATCACCATCTGCATCAACATACCAGGCTGTTGAAGGAGCAAAAAGATCAGTTTCGTAAGGTCCCATGTCCACCGTATTATTTTGAATACGTACTGCTCCCGTAATGTCTGTCGTGTCTTCTGCAAAAGAATTACTGCCTGCATTAATAGCAGGACCGCAACCCGGAATTATACCATCATCAGCAGTGCCTAAAATATCATCAGCGCCATCAGCATCGGATGCATTTACAAAAAGCGGATCAGTATCCAGGTTGCCACCTCCGTCGGTAGCGTTCAGGCTCCAGTTACTGCTGCCTCCGCTTCCCTCGATGATATTGTTGGAAAAAACAACCGGGGAAGGAGAATGATTTTCGAAATCACTGATTAATGAATTGCCCCAGACAACAGAGTTACTTATATTGAAATGCTGATCAGGGTCTGAACTATAATCTATCCAAATCCCATACCCGTTGCCTGAATTTTGTGTAATCAAACTATTTGTGATATCAAAGGAAGCGTCGTTATCCCGTATAGCTGTTCCTAAATTACCGGAGAAAATGCAGTTTTTAATGGTAGATGAACCGCCGCCAAACCCGTCGACAACTGCTCCAAGTCCTCCTTCTGCACTATTATTTGAAAAAACACATTTATCAAGCACCATTGACACTCCGTAGTAGGTTACAACAGTACCATAATGATTAAAAAATTTACAATTATTTACTGTAATAGTTTTATCTAAATTGCTGCCGGAAGCGCCGATAGCGCCATACATATTATTTGAAAAAACACAGTTGCTTATGGCTGGAGCTGCATCAACAGAAGATAAACAACTGCCGGTATTTACTGTAAATGTGCAATTGGTAATTATGGGATCAGCATTAATGTTCAATATATCCGACCCCACGTTATAATATTGTAAATCAATTGAGCCTACAAAAAGACTTTCCGAATAAGAGAGAGGATTATTAGTATTGCCATGCGTAAATGTAAATCCGTTGACCTCCGTATTGCTGTCATCATCTATGGCAACCATCACATGAAAATCATTGCCTGTATTAACATCATCGTCGTACATAGGTGCATTACCGCCAGAAAGTACAGCGGGATGTGCAGCAATGTTACGTTCTTCGATACTTGTTTCCGTACCTGCAAATCCTCCATATAACTTAATACCGCTGCGCAGAAAAAAAGTTCTGTAGCGCAGCCACACCGGGTTGGGGTCACCGTTGGGGTCAACAGTTGGTATATACGTGCCTTCTGCTACCCATATCTCGTCTCCATAAACTGCAACATTCAGTGCAGACTGCAAATCAGTAAACGCATCCTGCCACGATGAGCCATCATTATTGCCGGTTGCATCATCATTTACATAATACCGGTTGCCGGTTGTTTGATGAAAAGGAGTT
>JABDGW010000106.1:6318-6584 GCA_013285855.1 Bacteroidota bacterium | reverse complement strand
TTGTAAGCGAGTATCAAACCAATAATGCATTGCGTGGTTTTTATGGAAACATCGGCGGAACAAAAAATGGTTTTAGCTGGAATGCTTACGGCACATACAAAGGCGCTCAAGATTATAAGAATAAATATGATGGTTATGTTTTCAATTCAAAATTTTATAATAAAAATGTTGGTGGAATGATTGGCTATGGAGGCAATTGGGGTTACAGCCATTTATTAGTAAGCAATTTTGATCAGCATTTAGGAATTGTTGAAGGTGATCGTGAT
>JABDGW010000106.1:0-6308 GCA_013285855.1 Bacteroidota bacterium | reverse complement strand
GATCGTGATAGTGCAACCGGCCAGTTTATAAAAGCTTTGCCAAACGGTGAAGAAGCGATTGCAATCAATAATGATTTTAAAACCATATCCAACGAAATTCCCTTTCAGCATATTCGTCATTTTAAAATTACGTCTGATAATAATTTTAAAATTGGTAACAGCAGCGCAGATATTGTTGTAGGATATCAGCATAATCAGCGCCAGGAATTTGGTAATCCTGATGCTATCTCAACGCCAGATGCATGGTTCAATTTACAAACATTAGATTACGCAATTCGTTTTCATTTGCCTTATGTACATAACTGGAAAACCGCAATTGGTATAACCGGTATGTATCAAACCAATCAAAACAAAGCAGAAGAAGTTTTAATACCGGCGTATAATTTGTTTGATATTGGAGGTTTTGTTTTTACCCAATACACAAAAAATAAATTAACCCTTAGTGGTGGTGCAAGGTATGATACAAGGCACGATGTTGGCGATGCTTTAAATATTGATGGCGCTGAAAAGTTTGCAGCATTCAATAAAAACTTTTCAAACATTTCGGGCAGTGCAGGTTTAAGTTATGAAGTAACAAAAGCGTTGGCGTTGAAAGCAAATATTGCAAGAGGTTTTCGTGCGCCAAATTTTGCTGAGCTTGCAAGCAATGGTGCACATGAAGGAACCAATCGTTATGAGATCGGCAATAACAATTTAAAATCTGAAGTGAGTTTGCAGGGTGATGCTGGAATTGAATTAACCACAGAACATATTTCGCTTGATGCAAGCCTGTTTTATAATCACATCAGCAATTTTATTTTTTATGAACGTGTTCAAAACAATGCTGGCGGCGATTCAACCTTAACTGATCCTGAAACCGGCGAGCAGTTAGATGTTTTTAAATTCGCACAGCAAAATGCAAATTTGTATGGAGCTGAACTGAGTTTTGATATTCATCCGCATCCTTTAGATTGGCTGCATTTTAAAAATGTTTTTTCTTATACACGCGGAAAATTTTCTCAGTCAATTGATGGTTCTGATAATATTCCTTTTGTGCCGTCAGCAAGGTTAATTACTTCACTTGGTACAAACTTTTTAAAAAAAGGAAGTTTAATTCGTAACCTTTATACAGGTGTTGAAAGCGATTACAATTTTGCGCAGAATAATCCTTTCACCGGGTACAACACAGAAACGGCAACGCCGGGTTATTGGTTAGTTGGCGCAAACATTTCAGCAGATATTACAAGTAAAGGCAAAACGATTTGTACACTAAGTTTAACGGGAGAAAATCTTGGGAATATTGCTTATCAAAACAGCTTAAGCCGCTTTAAATATTTGGCTGTAAATAATATTACAGGCAGAGAAGGTGTATTTAATATGGGAAGAAATTTCGGAATTAAATTAAACGTTCCGTTAGCTTTTTAGGAAATTTTATTTGTAGTCAACCGTAATTAGCGCACTGTTTTTATATCATTCTTCACTTTGCCAAATATTGTAATAATGTATTTAGTTGAATGCCGCCATGAATTTCGCAGCGGCATAATTCATAACTTATCATTCATAATTCATCACGCATCATTCATTAAATTTGCCTTATGCAATTTTCCTCTTCCCTTTTAGAAAATGCAGTGAACGAGTTTGCTAAACTTCCGGGCATTGGTAAAAAAACAGCTTTGCGTATGGTGCTGCATCTTTTAAAACAGGATGCAGAAACAACAGAAAATTTTAGTGAAGTTATTGCACGCATGCGCAGAGATATAAAATTCTGCCAGCGCTGCCACAATGTAAGCGATGCTGATATATGTTCTATTTGTGCAAACTCAATGCGCAATCAAAGAATTATTTGCGTGGTAGAAACTTTGCGTGATGTTATTGCCATTGAAAACACACAACAGTTCAGTGGCACGTATCATATTTTGGGCGGTGTAATTTCACCTTTGGATGGAATTGGCCCGGACCAGTTGCAGATAGAATCGCTTGTGCAGCGGATTCAGAAAGAACAAACAGAAGAATTGATCTTTGCGCTCAGTCCAAACATACAGGGGGATACAACCATTTATTATATACAGAAAAAAATACAAACCCTTAATTGCAATGTTACCACTATTGCACGTGGTATTGCATTTGGCGGCGAGCTTGAATATGTAGATGAATTAACATTGGGCAGAAGCCTGCAAAACCGTATGCCGGTTGACAGGTATATTTCGCATTGATCAATGTCAAAAAGAAAAAGGATTTCTCTTGTTTGTATGTCGCTGTTGTATGTTGCGGCAGGCTGCAATCATTTTTTTAATTCAAAAAGTTATTTACAAATAATGCCGCCGTGGCTGCCGCAATCTTTGTTGTTGGTTTACATAAGCGGAATTTGTGAAATAGTTTTTGGTACTTTATTGTTGCCATTAATTGCACGCCGGTTTGCAGCCTGGTGCATCATTCTTTTATTGATCGCAATTTTTCCAGCCAATATTCAAATGGCGGTAAATTATTATCGTGAACATAATTCGCATTTATGGCTTACAATTTTAAGATTGCCGCTGCAGTTTGTTTTAATAAGATGGGCGTATGCATTTGCAAAGCCTGTAAAAGATTTTAACTTTTAAAGCGTTTAAGTCTTAGTGCTTGTTCGCATCTTTACGCCAATGAAATATTTTTTATTTTGCTTGTGTTTGATCTCAGTTGCAAAAGCACAAACTTATAACCCTGATGCAGTAAATAAAAAAGCTGCCGCAACCTATCAAACAGCGCTTGAATTATTGCAGAATGATGCAAGACGTGAAGTAATTCCTATACTGCAAAAAGCCATTAGCCAGGATGCAAATTTTGTTGATGCTTATCTTTCTTTAGGCGGCGTGTATGGAGATTTAAAAGATTATGCAAACAGTGTTGCCAGTTATGAAAAAGCAATAAGCATTGATAGTATCTATTCAAAATATTACCTGATATATTATTCAGAAAATCTTGCGCAGCTTGGCAGATTTAATGATGCGCTTAATGCAGTAAATACATTTCTTACTATTCAAAACCTGAGTGATAAAAGCCGCAGGAATGGAGCGTATCATAAAAGCTGTTATGAATTTGCAGTGCAATATGCTGCAACGCATCCGGCATCCGGTTATCAGTTTGCGCCGGTAAATCTTGGTGACAGTGTGAACTCTTTAACATCAGAATATTATCCATCGTTTACAATTGATGACAGCATACTTGTGTTTACAAGAAGAGGTGAAGGTATACGCGAAGATTTTGTTGAAAGCAGGCTTACACCGACAGGTTATTCAAAAGCAGAAATAATTAAAGGTGATATAAATATCGAACCATCAAAAGGCGGAATAAATATTTCACAGGATGGTGAATGGCTTTTGTTTGCAGGAAATTTTTCCGGCCAGGGGTTTGGTAATTTTGATCTGTACATTTCTTATGATACACCAACCGGCTGGAGTGAGCCGGTGAATTTAGGTGCAAATATTAATACAGAATTTTGGGAAAGCTCTCCATCATTAAGTCCTGATAAGAATGCTTTATACTTCAGCAGCAACAGGCCCGGCGGTTATGGCGGCAAAGATCTGTATGTAAGCTATCGGGTAAATGGTAAATGGCTGCCCGCAGAAAACATGGGCCCTGACATAAATACTGCAGGTGATGAATTGGCGCCGTTTATTCATGCCGATAATCAAACATTATATTTTACTTCGAATGGATTACCCGGCTATGGCGGCTTTGATAATTTTGTTGTAAGAAAAACAGGCGAAAAAAGTTGGGGCAAGCCTGAAAATCTTGGTTACCCTGTAAATACTTTTGGAGATGATGGAAGCTTGTTTGTAGCAGCCGATGGAATTACTGCATATTATTCAAGCGACCGTGCGGATACAAAAGGATACCTTGATTTATATAAGTTTACTTTAAAGCCTGATGTGCGGCCTGTAAAAACTTTATATGTGAAAGGTTATGTTACAGATATAAAAACCAATAAAGGCTTGCCGTGTGCAGTGGAGTTAAGCATTGATTCAAGCCAGCAGGTTTTATCAAAAGTACAAACAGATGAAACGGGTTTTTATTTTATTACATTGCCTGTAAACACAAATTATACGTTTACTGTAAACAGGAAAGGCTATTTATTTTATAGCGGTGTTTTTAATCTTTCAGATAAGGTATCAGACAGTGTTTATGAAAAAAATATTTCGTTGCAGCCGGTTGAATTAAATGCAACTGTTCGCTTAAAGAATATTCAGTTTGAATCAAAATCTTTTCAGCTTAAACCTGTAAGCCAGATTGAACTAAACAAGTTGTTGCAATTGATGAATGATAATCCTTCAATAACAATTCAGATAAATGGTTACACTGATAATGTAGGCAGTGATGCCGATAACCTTTTACTTTCAGAAAACAGGTCAAAAGCAGTAGTTGAATTTCTTGTAAGTAAAGGTATTGATGCAAAACGCTTAATCGCAAAAGGTTTTGGAGAAGTCGATCCGGTTGCTGATAATTCAACAGAAGAAGGCCGGGCATTAAACAGGCGCACCGAATTTATTATTACAGGTTTGTAAATAATGTTTCCCATTCTGTGGAAGTTATGGTTTAATTATTGCATACAGATCTGGATTAAATAATAAGATATTTTCGGAACCATCTTTGCCATTATTAAAATAAACAATGTTATATGGAAAGGGAATTGTTAATCACAGTAAAAAAAAATAATTACGATAACCTAAAGATCGACCGTGAAATTGAATGTATTAAAACATTATTTCCATACCTCGAATCTTTTGAAACGTTTACAGCGAGTAACGAAATTTTCGATCTGGAAAAGCACATCGTAGTTGATAAAAGGCCAAGATTAAGGCATATTTTTAATGAAGGAGTTCAAAAAAATAACAGCTTTATTGTAAGTCTTAACTAACCGCATCAACCGGTGGCCTGTTCTTTTTTGAAGCCAGGTATTTATCCCTGATTATTTGTTGCACGGGTACATCTTCAATTTTACTTTCAAGCCACCCGATTATATCAAGATACATAAAAGAGCGTGTTGCCAAAGGATTACCCATAAATGCTTCCAGCTTTTCTTTTAATGGCTTAAACTCACTTGCTATTTTTGATGGCGTTGACGAAAAAGATTTCCTCAAAAATTTAAATATCTCTTCCTCCACAATATTCAGGTTTTTCATTTTGGCCATAAACCTGTAAACAGATTTAATAAGATATTCAACCAACTGGTAATTTCCTAATTCATAATGTGCAATTAAATGCAGCAATCTTGCATAACAGTGCAGATCAGTTCTGAGATCAGGTTTCCTGTTTATAATAAGATTTAAATAATCAATTGTTCTTTCGTTATCGCCGCTTCCAAAATATAAACAGGCAATTTTATAATAAAAAATAAGTATACGGTGCGTATCAATATGCTGTTTGTATTCCTCTATCTTTTCTTCAATATAAGGCACAAGCGCAAGCCCTTCTGTAAAAGTGCCATGCATAAAATGCTTGTTCAGTTGTGCTATCTGTAAATAAATAAAAGTTTGAATTTGAGTGTTTATATCTTTTTGCCCGTAATCAGTTAAAGCAAACACTTCAAATTGCTTTAGCACATCTTCAAACTTATTATAGTTGGATAAAACAAAATGTGCCGTTGATAAATTATGCAATCCCTTTACATATTGAATTGATTCAATATTTTTCATTTCGTTATTTGTTTCAAAAAGGTTAACCCATTTTTGAGAATAACGATAAAACCCTAAAAGATCCTGCAGTATAAAAGTGAACCATGTATAAGCCTGGTAGTAATACAAACGCTCATAAAAATCCATTTCATCTACATTGCATTTTGGCAGATGCGTATAAAAAAATTCGTAAAGCGCTTTTTCATCTTTCTCATCTCTTGCATGCCCGTGCTGAATATACCAGCTATACAATTGCAATGCAAAACCTGAAAGCTGGCTTAATAAAAAAACACGCCTGTTTACTTCATCAGATTCTTTTGATAATTCTTCTGCCTTGCCTTCTATACTTCTTGTAATATGCATGGCTTCAATTTTCTTCTCAAATATTAAAGCCTGCAAACGATACGTAGATTGATTATTTGCTTTTGCAACAGCTTTTACTTTATCTAAAATTTTCAGCGATTGCATATACAGTCCTTTATTATAAAGTAACCGTGCATACATTATTTGTTCACTTAACTGCGTTTCAATATCAGGCGAAGAATGGGTAAGGCTTGACAGTAATTGTTTATACAAATAAGCTTTCATATTAGAAAGCTGTTGTTTTTGTATAGATGGATTTTTGCGCAGCAATTTATCTTCATCATATTCCATCATGCCATCAAGCGCATCAAATAA
>JABDGW010000105.1 GCA_013285855.1 Bacteroidota bacterium | reverse complement strand
ATGGCCGCTGGCTCGAAATGCTTGGCGATCAGATTCATGAAACAGTTGAGATACTTCAACATCTTAAGAAAACAGGAAAGTATAAATTGTATGCACTTACCAACTGGAGCGCTGAAACTTTTCCGCATGCTTTGGAGCGCTTTGAATTTTTTAAAATGTTTGACGGCGTTGTAGTAAGTGGTGAAGAAAAGATGAAAAAACCTTCAGTAGCGTTTTATAAAATTATAATCGACCGCTATCATCTTGATCCTTCAAAAACGATTTTTATTGATGACAGCCTGAGAAATGTAAAGGGAGCAGAAGTGGTTGGAATTACCGGGATACATTTTCACAACCCATCACAGTTAAAAGGAGAGCTACAACAAATGGGCGTTGAAATATTTTAAGACAGTTTACAAACTATCTTTCGCTATTACACTCCAGTCATCATTGCCATGACCTTTTGCAATCCATTCATCCATTACATCTGCGATAGCCGGTATAACAGTCAAACTTATTCCCGCTTCCCTGACTGCAGACAACATAAGTCCTGCATCTTTGCGCGCCATGTTCAACTCCCATGACGGTTCATTAAACTTTGCTTCTGCTATCTTTTTCAAGCGGGCAGGAACCGCTGCTCCGGGATTCCAGTTATTGAAAAGATAAAGCAGTTCTTCGGGTGTTATGCCATTCACTTTTGCTAACTTAAGTGAATCTGCAATGCCTGCTGTAAGACATAGCAAGAAAAGATTTCCTGATAATTTAATGCCCGCTGCTTTGCCTTCCTTCTCACCAAAATTCAACAGCTTACCAGTCATCTTTGATAACTCGGATTCATGTTTTTTAATAACTGCCTGATCACCTGAAACCATCATAAAACCTGTACTTTCTAACGCGTTTTGGGGACCCATAAATACCGGCGCATGCAAATAAATAAAGCCTTTGTTTTTCCAATACGCTGTTCTTTCAATTGCACCTTTGACTGAAGTTGTTGTATGATCAATAATGACAGCACCTTGATTAAATCCTTTGGCTGCTTTTGCTAATACTTCATCAACAGCTGCATCATCTTTTAATGTTACGTGAATTATATAGGCATCCTTCACCGCATCATCAACATTATCGTAAGCTTTCGCACCAAACTGTTCCAGTGTTTTTGCTTTTGATGCAGTACGGTTCCATACCTGCACCGTGTCTCCTTTCTTCAACATTGCCTTAACTAAATTTGAACCTAATAATCCCATACCTATAAATGCTTTTATCATAAAACTGTTTTTGTAAAGTTAGTGAACTGTAATGGCAGGTTCGAAGATGAGATGTTCTCCAATAGCTTTATGTTTAGCCGGGCACATTACAACATTCGCTAGAACTGCACAAACAATTTCCGGTATGCAAAATGTTGCATCTTTACAGCAACCGAAATGCCTACGATGAACAGATATATTGAACACAATAATTTTCGACCTGGGTGGTGTTCTTATTGACTGGAATCCGCGTTATGTGTATCGAAAATTTTTAAAACTGAAGAAGAGACAGAATGGTTCTTGGAAAATGTAACTACAAATGAATGGAACGAAAACCAGGATGCAGGTTATCCTCTTCATAAAGCCACCAAAGAATTAGTAGCCAAACACCCCGAGTGGGAGCCTGAGATCAAAGCATATTATGGTCGCTGGCTCGAAATGCTGGGCGATCAGATCATGAAACAGTTGAGATACTTCAGCAACTTTAGAAAACAGAAAAATATAAAATTTATGCACTTACCAACTGGAGCGCTGAAACTTTTCCGCATGCATTGGAACGATTTGAATTTTTTAAAATGTTTGGCGGCGTTGTGGTAAGTGGTAAAGAAAAGATGAAAAAACCTTCAGCAGCGTTTTATAAAATTATAATCGAACGTTATCGTCTTGATCCTTCAAAAACAATATTCATTGATGACAGCCTGAGAAATGTAAAGGGAGCAGAAGCGGTTGGAATTACCGGGATACATTTTCACAACCCATCACAGTTAAAAGAAGAGTTACAACGAATAGGCATTGAAATATTTTAAAGCAACTTTCCTGGTTCTTTGTTTTCTTTCTTCCCAACACAATCAATTTAACTGCGCACTTCTTTAATAACTGCAGCAAGCAGGTCAACTACTTCCTGGGAAATAATTCCGATCTGTTCAATTTCATCTCCCGCTCTCCAATGTTCTCCATCTCTGTCTTTTACAAGCGTAAGACGCTGGGTGCCTTTGCCTGACTGCAGCAGTACATCGTAGGTTCCGGTAAGATGTCCTTCCCATGAAATTGTTTCGGCAAGAGCCGCTTTGTAAAAAACATTGTTGTGTGTAAACGTGGTAGTAAAAGCCAGGTGGTCGGTTATATCTGGTCCGCCAGTGATAAGTTGGAAGTCCATATCACTTTGTTTTAGTATAGCAAGTTAGAAAAACTCTTTTTTATCTGAACACGGATTGATGAATGGTCTTGATTTTAGCCGAAATATTCGACGTACATTTTGCTATGTTCGTTAAACAACCAATTTTTTTCGACGTAAAAATTTATCTGTAACGTTAGTACGGAGAAATAAGTTTAAAAGGATTTAAGGTTGAATGTGTAAGTGAAATATTATTGTAATAACTACTACCAAATTTCTATGTTGCAATGCGTGGTTAAATCTTTTACTGTTTTGTCTCCGCAGTTAATTTTAACTTCTGCATTTTTCCGGTGATATAATGCAGTGTCTTTGTCATTGCTTATTTCTACAAAGATAGAAGGACTGTTATCAAACAAAGTTTGAAGATTTATTTGACCTTCAAAAAACATAAGCAATAATGAAGGAACGGTAGCATAATAAACTGTTCCTTCAGGATAACTACAGTTAGATGAAAGAAATAAATTTCCTTCCCTGTTTTCAAATAACACAAGACGGATAGATGAACTATTGATCAACGTTTTTACGGCAATCAAATTAACGCGTTCCGGTATTACCATCGTTGTTATTTTAAACAAAATTACTTTGCCACACATAGAAATACTGTGTCAAATAACACAAAACATAATGGTGTTTGAGTAAAGATTTTATACTGATAAAAGGAAACAACTATTTAATTTTAAGCGAATAATCAATCATATCTATTATGAAAGACGACATCTCGCTTGCGCAATGGGCATTGATTGAAGAAATAAGAGCGGATAAATTCAAGACACTCGACTTCCCAAAAATTGCAAGAGAAGATTTTGATTTGAATGGAATTGAGTTTGTAAATACATTGTTTCAAGTTCCGACTGTCGAATATTTAAACCAACTCAAAAGAAATGCGGATGATGTAAATGTGCAAATGGTTTTAATTATGATTGATGATGAAGGTGATGGTTGTGCATCAACCAAAGAAGAGCGAAAACAGTTTGCGATCAATCATCGCAAATGGATTGACATTGCACATTATTTAAATTGTCATGCTATTCGTACTAATTGCAGAGGTGAAACAAACATTAATAAAAAAGAAGCGCTGAAATATGCTGCAGAATCGTATCATCTTTTATTGGAGTATGCAAGTGAAGCAAATATAAAAGTGTTGATAGAAAATCATGGTGGCGTTTCAAACGATGCAGATTTTATGATCGCGTTAATGAAAGAAGTAAATCATCCACTATTCGGCATTTATCCTGACTGGCGTGAGCCCGCTGATGATTTTGATAATTATACTTACCTGCGAAAAACATTGCCGTATGCAAAAGGAATGTCTTACAGAAATCAGCCAACAGAAGAGCTTAATGCAAAAATGATTGAGCTCTGCAAAGAAAACGATTATCATGGTTGGTATGGCATTGAATCAAACGGAAGAGATGCAATTAAACAGGGAAAGGCTTTGTTGAATAGGTATCTTTTCAATAAATAAAATTCAGATCATTTAGTTGTTGCAACGTTCTTGTAAAAACATGTGTCAATACATCAAATAAAATTCATGAAGCCAATATATATTTTGTCAGTAACAATTTTAATATTGAGCGGATGTAAAAAAGATGATAAAATTCCGGCAGGTTTAAATGGAACATGGGAATTAGAATCCTCTTTAAGTGCATGGGGTGGCACACATACCTATCCGCCAGGAAATGGTAACACTTTTACTTTTGATGGGCACACATATTTGCAAAAGGTCGTAACAGCAGACACAGCCTATGAAGGCTCGGGAACATTTAAAGTTTATACAGGCAAACCATGCGATATTGCAAATGAGGAAACGCTGATAGAGTGGAATAATGATAGCAATACTATACAAGATTTTTCTTTAAACAATGGCGAATTTTCAATTGGAACAATAGCATGTATTGCGGATGGCGGAGGTTCTACTTATAGAAAAATCCAATAAATCATCGTGGTTTCGCCCTATGTTAAATGGCTTATTGCATCAGCCTATCCGTTCTCTTTCCTGCTAAAACCGGGCAACTTATTCTTAAGATTTGATTATGATAAACGGCAACACCATAATGCTTTCAACCAATATATTTGCTTAAACCTTTTTTAAATGAAGAAACTGATTTTTTATGTGTTTGTATTTATTTGTACAGGCACATTACTCAACGCTCAAGACCTTTCTCAAAAACTTCCTTTTGATTCTGCGGTTCGTGTTGGTAAACTCGCAAACGGATTGACCTATTATATTCGTCATAACGAAAAGCCTGAAAGCAAGGCAGAGATGCGCCTTGTTGTAAATGCAGGTTCAATACTGGAAGATCCGGATCAGCAAGGCCTTGCACATTTTAATGAACACATGGCATTTAATGGCAGTGAACATTTCAAAAAAAATGAGCTTGTAAATTTTCTGCAAAACATAGGTGTTGAATTTGGAGCTGATCTGAATGCTTACACCGGTTTTGACGAAACCGTTTATATTTTACCTGTTCCTTTAACTGATACTTCCAACTTCAGAAAAGGCCTTACAGTATTGCAGGATTGGGCCGGTGGTCTTTCTTTTGATAATGACCAGATTGATGGCGAACGTGGTGTAGTGCTTGAAGAAAGCAGGCTGGGTAAAGGTGCTGACGATCGTATGTTTCGCAAAACATTTCCTGTACAGTATGAAGGCTCGCTGTATGCACAGCGTTTGCCAATTGGCAAAGACAGCATTTTAAAAGCTTTTCCTTACGATGCAGTAAAACGTTTTTATCACACATGGTACAGGCCCGATAATATGGCTGTTATAATTGTTGGTAATATTGACGTGAATAAAACAGAGCAGCTTATAAAACAATATTTCGGCGGTTTAAAAAATCCCGGGAACGAAAAGAAAAGATTTTATGCTGAAATACCTGCACGTACAAAAGATGAAAGCATTATAGTAACAGATAAAGAAGCAACAAATTTTGTTGTAGAGATTGATTATCCTTTTTACACTGTAAAATCTTCAGTAACACTTGGCGATTACCGGCATGATCTTATAAAAAATCTTTTTACTTCTATGCTAAACCAGCGTTTAAATGAGCTTACAAAAAGTGATAATCCGCCTTTCTTATATTCTTCAACTGGTTTTGGAAGCAATGCGAGAAACTACGAAAGTTTTGGCGGAATTGCAGTGGCTGGCAAAAACGGTCCCGATACTGCTTTAAATGCTTTTATAAAAGAAATTGAACGCGTAAAACAATTTGGGTTTACTGATGCTGAACTTGACCGTTCAAAAAAGCGCATGCTTGCTGGTGTTGAAAAAGCATATAATGACAGGGATAAAAATGAATCTTCCAATTATGTGCAGGAGTACATTGATAATTTTTTAACGCAGGAACCATCACCCGGAATTGTTACTGAATATAGTTATTATAATTCTTTATTGCCGGGAATTAAGTTGGATGAAGTAAATGCATTGATCAATCCTTTAAAACAAAATCCGCACATATTTGTAAGCTTAACAGGCCCGGCACAAAGTGATTATACTTTGCCTGACAGCGCTGCATTATTAAATGAAGTTTATGCAGCCATAAAAGCGCCTGTTTCTCCATACACAGAAAAAGCAATCGCATCTGCGTTAATAAAAAATATACCAACAGCCGGAGCAATAACGAATGAAACAAAAAATGATCTGCTTGGAACAACTGAATTAACCTTTTCCAACGGGGCAAAAGTTGTTTTAAAACCTACCAATTTTAAGAATGATGAAATATTACTTACATCATTTCATAAAGGCGGAACATCACGCTATAATGCAATAGATAAGTACAGTGCCAATTATGCAGCAACCATTGTGCAGCAAATGGGCATTGGTGATTTTGCTCCCACTGATCTTTCGAAATTTCTTTCAGGAAAAAATGTAAGTGTTGCTCCACGTATTTCAGGTTTAAGTGCAGGCGTTAGCGGCAGCAGTAGCGTAAAAGATTTTGAAACCATGCTTCAGCTTATATATTTATACCTCACATCATCAAGAAAAGATGAAGCCTTGTTTAATGCATGGAAAGAAAAACAAAAATCTGCTGTGCAATTTGCCATGCAGGATCCGCAAACTGCTTTTGTTGATACATTCTATCAAACATTGTATCAACAAAATCCTTTAACGCCGGTTATTATTCCAAAGCCATATTATTTTGATAGTATTAATTTAACCCGTGCACTTGAAATTTATAATAGTCAAATGAGTGATGCAAATGAATTCACATTCATTT
>JABDGW010000104.1 GCA_013285855.1 Bacteroidota bacterium | reverse complement strand
AACGAAATCCTACACCATCTGCAAACACGCGAAATACAATATTCAATAAACGATTGCTGTTTTTTTGTTTAAGATGGACCGCAAGCTGTTTATAATGATCGCGGATATTTTTTACTTCACCCCAAACAGGCTGCCATGTTGTATCTGTTGATGCAGTGTCTGAACCAGCCAATTCAAAATCATTATTAAAATTGTCGTTGTTGCTCAAAACAAATCCCAATGATGATGGCTTTATAACAGGCTTATCATTAAATGAAACTGCATAAACCGGCGTACCTTTTTCATCTAAAGAAAAAACCAATTTTATCCTGTTCATTGTTGCAGACAAATTCTGCGCGAAAGCTGAATGAAACATGATAATTCCAAGTAAAAAAATAAATGCTTTTTTCATGAAATTGTAATTCTGGTTTATAATGTTGCAATAAGATCTTTTGCTTTTTGCATTTGAAGTGAAACCATATAATTAAATACCTGTGTTACCTGCTGTTGCTTGGCAGCGTCACCGGCATATTTTACTCTTAAGTTATAAAAATCGCTTACTGCTTTCAAGTCTGATTGGTCTAATGATTGCACACCTAACTTTTGTTGAAGCGTCGTAAGAAAACCATATTGAAATTGAGTTGTGGGTTCTATCATTGTGCCTTCTCCATAATCATTCCATGTGGCAAGTTGTATGTAGTTTATGTTTGATTGAGACAAAGCCAGATCAAGTGTTTGCTGAAAGTTGCCAAGATTGTTGTAATTAATCGTCCATGTTGGGCCAGCCCATCCGCCTTCTGCATAAAAACTATTAAACCCGGGATAGGCTGAACCAAATTTTGTTCCGCTATAATTATAACTTCCATAATAATAATTAAGCGTTGTAAAATTGTCTTGCGGTATCCAGGCAAACTCGCCGGTAGTATTTGAACCTGCATCATTCGATTGAAACCATAAGGTAAAAAAAGCAGGTTGCGGATTCAATACTGAAAATACTGAAGTCCAGCTTGCCTGCCCTTTTATTACCTGCGGACCAAAATCAAGCAGAACCGGTTTCCCGGAGATCTTTTCATAGTTATTGGCTGAGAAAAAATTTGTTTGCATGTACGTCATATCCGTTTGCGCAGTGGTAACAACATTTGCCGCACCACGCAAATCCTGGTCTTCGTACACAATTGCGTAGTTTAATCCAACACGCGAAAGCATAGCAATAATTTTATTGGTATTTCTTGCGAGGTATGGATAATCATATTTATTCTGAACACCAGGCCAGTCAATAAAAACACCATCAATACCACTAAGTTTCATTAACAATAACTGGTATTGAATAATGTTTGAATCTCCTGATGCATATGGACCTGTTAATGGATAATAATGCGAAGCGATTTGCCGCTGCCCGTTTCCATCCACCACGTTTGGGTTTTGATTGCTCATCGTCCAGTGAATGCCCCAGGCACCATTATTTGATGCTGGTGTTTCAAACCAGGGCATCATGTGTGCAAATATTTTTTTTGTAACTGTCTTTGTAACGGGTTTCGGGCCATTATCATCGGTTGGTGGCGGATTGTTTGATGATTTGCTGCAACCGCATGAAACAGCAATCACGCATAAACAAGCAAGCAAACTTTTTGTACTGATTATTTTAATTCCTCGCATTATCTTGATCATTTAAATTTTAATAGCCTGGATTTTGATGTCCTGCAACAGCCGGGTTTGCACTTATTTCATTCCCAGGAATAGGAAAAGAATAAGACCTTACATCACTCCAGCTAATAGGTGTATTATCTGAAATACCTACATTATAATAGGCTGCTTCCGTTGCGCCTATGCGCCAGCGACAAACATCAAACCACCAATCACCTTCTGCAAATAATTCTGCATGACGTTCGTAACGTAAAGGATTATAAGCAAGATCAACATCATCTGCTGCAGCTTTTGTGCGTGCTGTTAAACTTGAATAATCATAAATGGAAGCACTGTTTACCGGAACATCATAAGCACGGCGATGAACCCTGTTGAGATATTCCAATGCGTTTGTATTATCATTCGTATTCATACAGGCTTCTGCATATAACAAATACACATCTGCCAAACGAAGGATATAAATATTAGCACCATCGCAACCATTGTACGCAGAAAGCGATTTGTCCATCGTAGTGAACTTCTTAAAGCTCCATCCGTAAAAATCATTTTGGTTGCCAATGTTATTACATTTTGAAACAGGCACTTTTTGTGTGCCGTCAAAATTGCCACAGGTATCAAGCCATGGTTGCAACGCGCATACATATAATCGCGGATCAGTAATTTTATTTGTGCGCAAAGAAAGGCATTGCCTGTAATAACCTGTATCCATAATTCTTACAGGTATTGATCTTGTGCCTGTACCGGGCTTTGTTGTATCACCCGTAAATTTTGGATTGATGATGAGGGAATATTGCGGAAGATTAAAACCAAAACGTTGCAGGTTTTTATCATGAAAGAAAATATTTCCATAACCTAATTCATCGCTGCCTGAACCTTTCTCTTCACCGTCATACGCAAGAATGGATGGCGCCCATAATAAACCTGCGGATGTGGTAAGATTTGTACTTGGCGTGCCGGTAAAAATTCCATAGCCATCGGTTATTCTTTCAACATTTAATTCAAACAATGATTCTTCATTAAATTCATTTTGAGGATTTGCGTTAAAAGCATCTTTGTACTTGCTAAAAGGCATTAATGATTTGCCACTATTATCAATCACATCTTTTAATACTGTTTTTGCATTATCCCAATCTTCAGTAAAAACATAAGCCTTGCCTAATAAAGCTTTTGCTGACCATTCAGTTGCACGGCCTTCATCATTCGTACTCCATTGCACTCCTTTTAATAATTGCGCAGATGTTTTAAGATCGCTTATAATTAAGTCCCACACTTCTTTTGTAGTTGCACGCGGATGATGTGTATCATCCAATCCTGTTGCCAATTGCGTGTATATGGGAACACCCATTTTATCTGCACCTTCGCCTGTTTTCTTTATATAACTCTCACCAAAAAAACATTCAAGATCGAAATAATAAAATGCACGCATAAAGTACGCCTGGCCCCGCATTTCATTAACCTGTTGTGAATCACTTGCAGATTTTGCATACGTCTGTTCATAAAAATTTGCTCTGTCCAAAAACACATTTGCATTTTTTACGCCGGTATATAAACCCGTCCAAAGACGGCTTGCATATAAATTATATACACCGATATTATTTGTGGCTAATTCATCCCAATCCTGTTCAGGATTGTATGCAAGACAAGCCGCATGTTCACTGCATGCAAATTCTTTGGTAAGCAGATCAAACCCATACAGGAAAAAATCTTTGCGCAAATTTGAATAACACGAAGTGAGAAAGCTTGAAAGATCATTTAATGTTGCAGGATAATTGCCGGTATTATTCTGATCGACCGGGTGAACATTCACCGGATCTTTTATACAACCTGTAATACCGGTTAAAAAAATCGCTGTTATTATAATTATTTTTTTAAACATTGTTCAATGTTTGATCTTCTGAGTTAAAAAGTGAAATCAATGCCTACCGAATAAATTTTTACGTTTGGATATTTGCTCAGCACATCAATTCCCCGTGTAGTTGTACCTGAGTTTACTGAAAGATCCTGGCTGCCTATTTCAGGATCAACACCTGAATATTTTGTAAGTGTGAAAACGTTATTCGCCATTACGTACAAACGTGCATTGCTAACTTTTGCCCTGTTTAAAAAACGACTGGCGAAATTGTAACCGAGTTGTGCATTTTTTAATTTGAGATAACTTCCATTTTCAACAAAATAACTGTTGGCATAAGAGTAATTATGATTTGGGTCAACCGTAAAACCACCGCCTGCATCCAGCACGCCAACTCTTGGCTGATCAGTCAATCCATTTGTACCGAGAAATGAAGCATTGAAAAATTTTGACGTAACATTTCCACCATCATAAATTGATTCTGCATAAGGCGCAACACCGTTATAAATCTCAACACCTGTAACACCGGTAAATAACAATGCAACATCAAATCCTTTCCAGTTTGCATTTAACGTAATACCACCTGTGAATTTTGGATAAGGATTGCCGATGTTAATTTTGTCTTCATCTGTTATTTGTCCATCATGATTTCTATCTTCAAAAATCAAATCTCCTGCAAGTGCTGTTCTGCCTGGTTGCTGCGGGCCTTTGGCGGCATCAGCATCGGTTTGATAAATACCATCAACTTTAAAGCCGTAAAACTGGCCGAAAGGCAAACCTGCTGCGGTGTACGTTAAAGGCTGGCCTGTCCATTTTCCGTTACCTGCATCAGGATAATCGTTGTTGCCGTTTTTAATTGCATCACCATTGATGTTATCAAGATTCAATACTTTGTTTTGATTGAATGAACCGGTTACACCAATTGAATAATTGAAATTACCCGAACTGCCTTTATAAGCTAAAGCGATATCAACGCCGCGGTTTCTTACAGAACCTATGTTAACTGTATATGTTGGCGGACTGCCAGGCAAGCCAACACTTGGCGGAAGCGGAATTCCATATAAAAGATCTTTAGTTGTTTTATTATACCAATCAACTGTAAAAGAAATACGGCCATTCATTAACTCACCATCAACACCAATATTTGTTTCGGCAACACTTTCCCATTTTACATCTTTGTTCTCCAACGTTTCCTGCGTGTAAGCTGCTGATGTTGTACCTCCATTTGAAAAATTTTGATACGCTAATAACTTAAATGTGGTAAGAAATTGATAAGGCGCAATGTTGCTGTTTCCTAATTCACCATAGCTTACGCGCAGCTTTAATAAATTAAATACCGGAAGATTTTTCTTTAAAAAATCTTCCTGGTCAATTCGCCATCCTGCAGAAAATGCAGGAAAAATTCCGTACTGGTGTTCCGGCCCAAATACGGTAAAATTGCCATCTCTTCTTACACTGGCAGTAAAAAAATATTTTTTATCATAATCATAATTAATTCTTCCAAAAGTTGATTTTACCAAACCATTCGGATCGTAATGACCGGAAAGATTTAATGCAGAGCCCGAAGTAAGAATATAACCAAATGAATTGCCGCTTACAGATGTTGCATTGGTTTGCAGATTATTTGTTTTGTTTGAATACTGTTCGTAACCCGCCAAAACATTCAGTGTATGTTTATTAAAGCTATGATCGTAAGAAAGTACATATGCGTTTAAGAATTGCTCATACTCTCCAATATTTCTGTAGAGGCTATTAATAAGATTTGGTGTTACCGCAGTATTGTAAACGCCCCGATAAATATTGTTCTCATAATTTTGATAAGTATAGCCAAATGTTGCTTTAAAAGTTAAATATTTCGGTGGCAGTTTTACTTCGGCATACACATTTCCCTGGAAACTTTTTTCAGGAAACTGAAAATCCACTGTTTTAATTTGCGCAATAAGATTGGGTGCCTGGTAATTTGGAAAACTTCCCCATGGTGCATTAGGGTCATCTGTATACGGCGCGCCTGTGGGAACGGTTCGGAATGGTGTACTTACAATAGAAGTTTTAACCGGAACCGTATTTCTGTCCCATGCATACATCTGTTCGCCTATCTTCAGCCAATTGGTCGCTTTGAAATCTGTATTCAATCTTGCTCCTGCAAGGGAAGATTCATTATCCAGAAAAACGCCTTTTTGTTTATTGTAAACGCCGGAGAAAAAATAATTTATTGCAGGTGTTGAACCAGAAAGAGAGAGGTTATAATTTTCTTCATAACCATTTCCATACAATTCTTTTTCCCAGTCAACATCAGGCAAAGTATCAATTTGTTCCTGCGTAAGATTGGTGTAATACTGATCATGAATGAGAAGTTTGTATGCAACAAAATCGCTTTTATTTAAGAGCCTAAGCACTTGTGGAGTGGAAATGCCATAACGTGCACTAAAATTTATAATTGGTTTTGTGCCTTGTCCTTTTTTTGTGGTAATGATGATTACGCCACCAGCGGCAGCAGCGCCATAAATGGCCGCAGCACTTGCATCTTTCAACACATCAATGGAAGCAATATCATTTGGATTGATGTTATCACCTGATTGTTGTACGCCATCAATTATATACAAAGGCTGTGTTTGATTTAAAGAAGAAACGCCCCGGATAATTATTTGTGAAGAAGCACCCGGTTCTCCTGAAGCTTTGATTACTTCAACACCGGCAACACGACCTTGGATTGCATCTGCCACATTTTGAACAGGCAGATCTTTTATTGCATCACCTTTAACAGAAGAAATAGCGCCGGTTACATCTTTCCGCTTCTGTGTTCCATAACCAATTACTACAACAGAATCAAGATTGGCCACTAAAGGAAGCAACGTAAAATTGATTACACTTTTGCCATCAATATTAATTTGTTGATTTTGGTAGCCTACAAACGAAGCGATCAACGTGTTAGATGAAGATGGAATTTGTATGGAATAGTAACCTGAGGCGCTTGTTTTTACAGCGATTTTTGTACCATTGACTGTTACAGTTGCACCTTGCAAATTTTCACCATTCGTTCCTGATACAATTCCTGAAATAGTTTTTTCCTGGTTAAAAGCATCTGTTGAAAATAAAATAAAAATGAAAATAATTGTTCCAACTCTGCAAACAAAAGGCAAGCTTCGGCTTATAAAATTCCTCATAAAAGCAAGCATTAAAGAGATCGTCTTTAGTTATATAAAGAATAGCAAAACGTAGATATCAAAAGAAGTGAAATGGAAAAGCGATTCCAATTTATATTGAGAAAGTATAAAAGATTTTAAGGCAAATGATATAAATATTTTCTTAATTAATTGGTTTTTAGACGACTAAAAAGCATTGAAAATAATTTATATATAAAGAGCTTTTTACTATTATATTGAATTTACTTGCATA
>JABDGW010000103.1:4541-7012 GCA_013285855.1 Bacteroidota bacterium | reverse complement strand
ACTTGATTGGGCATCTCATTCTTTTAAGTTCGATAACATAAATATGAGATTCCCGTTTTCACGGGAATGACGATGAAGTGGTTATTCTTTTATAAAGAAGTTTGATTAAAGCTCAATGCCTGCACAACTGTTGCAGTGTTGCGACGCAACGAAACTCAATAGCATTCCAATAGCTAGTCACCAAAAAATTATCTTTCTAATTCATCTTTACTTGGCAATGCAGGAAAAGGATTGTGTGGTTCTGTTTGATACCAATAAGCAACCGTTGCAATATCATCCTGTAAAGGCATATACGTTCCGTTTTTATGCCAACCGATATCTTGAATGGTAACTTTCAGATCTTTATCAAAACGAATTGGATCTGTTATGTGCCAGCGATACAAACCAAAACGTTGCGCCACATCATAATGTCCATCGCCTTTTATAACCTGCGGCAAACCGGTGTATGCGTTTGAGAATTGTGTATAGCCTGATTCATCTCCACCCGCTGCATTTTTCCAGTGCGTATCAAAATCATAAGAGCCGCAGAAATAATCTTCAGTGCCAGTGCCGTTAATGGTTGGAAATTTTGTATCACCATCCATGAAAAATTTTATTTCACCTTCACCCCACCAACCATTTTTATATGAACCATAAGCCATATATGTTCCAACATATTGACCTTTACCTTTTATGTTATCAACGATTGTGTAATCCTGTTTTAACGGCAAAGGATTTACGCGATGAAACTGCGCATGGAAATAAGCTGCATCATCCGGAACTTGAGTCAATATATAATCAACCTGGTAATATAAAGTCATGTCTTCATCATCAATATTTTCCATTGTTATCTTACACTTCTTTTTAAAAGGCATTGGCCAGTAACAATTAAATGCGCTTCCGGGATTTACAGTAACCGCAAGAGAATTCACATTCGCATATTGTCCCCACGCCATACAAAAAAAATCGCCAACAGGTACTTCAACAGAAGGCGATGTTTCATCATCCCAATAAAAGCGGAGAATTGAATAACGCCAATTGCCGGTTGGTGTCATCCATATATGCGAGATTGAACCAGGCCCATCAATTTCTGCTAACGTAAATGTTGTTTTTGATTTGATGATGACACTTGGGCTAACCTTCCAACCTTGTCCCAAATTTTTTGAAGCGTCTTTTCCTGTTCCTTCTGTTGCCATGCCTCCTTTGCCTTTTTCGCCAGTAAAATTTTCAGGACTAATGCTGTGTGTTTTTGCATCAGACAATTTATAAATGTTGGAAAGAGTTGCATCAATACCATTATAGTTTTGAGCAAATAAAAAACATGGCGCAAAAAGAATAAAGAGCGCAAAGAGATTTTTCATGTGTTTATATTTTGAAGGTGCAATTATGACGTTAGAAGTTTATAAGAATAAGCGATTAAATTTATAACGATTTTGTTATCGTTCCTTTTAAAATTTTGCTTTACTTACGTCGTATGAAATTGATTGTTTTCATTTTGCTATTGCTGATGTTTTTTAATACAAGCATTTTTGCCCAAACATCCAATCAGCCTGAAGTTATCTATCATCTTTTTCAAAGAAGTTTTTACGACACTAATGGTGACATGCAGGGCGACTTAAATGGCATTAATGAAAAACTTGATTATTTAGAAGATCTTGGTGTGAATACAATATTGTTGTTGCCTTTATATCAATCTGTTTTTTATCACAATTATTTTGCTGACGATTTTGACAGCATAGATAATGAATATGGATCGATGCAGGATTATATCAATCTTGTAAAAGCCATTCATCAACGCGGAATGAAGATCTATCTTGACATGGAAACGCAATATGTAACAGAAGATCATGTTTGGTGGAAAGATTCTTATGAAAATTTAAATTCAAAATACAGCGATTATATTTTGTATGATGATTCAGCACATACAAAACCTTCTTCAATTGTGTTTGGCGTAAATGGGTTAACAGGTTATGATAATACATTCAAAAAAATCACAACAGTTAATCTAAAAAGTAAAAATGTCATGGATTACAACATACAGCTGTTCAGTTATTTTGCTGATCCAAATCATGATGGAAAGTTTGATGATGGTGTTGACGGTTTTCGTTTGGATCACATGATGGATACATTAGATTACAAACGGCAACTCGCAAATCTATTTGCTGATTTTTGGACGCCATTATTTGCACAATTAAAACAACTAAATCCCAAGCTTATATTTACTGCCGAACAAGCCAACTGGTTTAAAGACGCCTCTGAATATTTTACTGATGGAAATGTAGACAGGATATTTGATTTCACCGTAACCTTTGCTATCGCATCGTTCAACAAAAACAAAATTGACTCTGCTGCAAATCTTTCACTTAATAAAACACCATCAAACAAAGCACAAGTTGTTTTTATTGAGAATCATGATATGAAACGTTTTGCTTCGAGAGTGGATAATAATATTGATAAAGAAAAAATTGGCGCAGCTTTAAATTTATTGTTAG
>JABDGW010000103.1:0-4531 GCA_013285855.1 Bacteroidota bacterium | reverse complement strand
TTAGGCGGAATTCCTTCCATTTATTATGGACAAGAATTGGGAATGGCTGGCGGCGGCAAACATTTTAATAGCAGTGATGGCAATGATATTCCGCAGCGTGAAGCATTCGAATGGTATAAATCTGATAGTGGAAAAGGGATGGCTTTGTGGTACAAAAATTCTGGTCCTTGGTGGGACAGCACTAATCTGAAACCGAATGATGGCATTTCGTTGGAAGAAGAAAAAAATGATGTGAATTCTTTGTATAATTTTTATAAAACAATGATCGCTTTGCATAAAAACAATAAAGCAATCGCTTATGGAAAATATCAAACAATCAACAATGACAATGATTCAGTTTTAACTTCCATGCGTTCTTATCAAAACGAAAAAGTTTTTGTAGCAATCAATCTTTCTGGTTCAACACAACATATAAATATCGATTCAAAAATAAAGTCTTCAGTTATCAAGCTGTTATATCGCAATGTAAAACCAGATGGTAAGAATAATACGGTGTTATCAGAGCTAAAACCTTATGAAATTGAAGTTTGGAATGTTCAATAATTATTAAAATGTACGCAGATTATTTTTCAAACGAAGTTGCAATAATTACAGGCGCAGGCCAGGGGATTGGTTTTGAAATTGCAAAGCAATTATGCATTAACGGCGCATCGGTTGTGTTGAATGATATTGATGAGGCACTTGCAAAAAAAGCAGCAGATAAAATTGCAGTGCAGGGAAATTGTTTTGCAATGTCAGGTGATGCTGCTGATCCGTTGTTTATTCAATCAATGGTCGGTGAAGCCGTAAAACAATTTGGTAAATTAACTATCGCAATTGCTAATGCAGGCATTACATTATTCGGAGATTTTTTTGATTATAAACCCGAAGCTCTATCAAGCGTGATGAACTTAAATATTGGTGGCAGCTTTTTGCTTACGCAGGCTGCAGCAAATCAAATAAAAAAACAAAACAGTGGCGGAAGCATTTTGCTTATGTCATCGGTAACCGGTCACCAGGCGCATAAAAATTTAGCTGCATATGGTATTACAAAAGCAGCATTAGAAATGCTTGCAAAAACTTTGGTAGTTGAATTATCACCGTTCAATATTTCTATCAATGCAATTGCACCCGGCGCAACAATTACAGAACGTACTACCGAAGATGAAAGCTATTTAAAAACATGGAGCCGTATTACACCGATGGGCAAACCCGCAACAGTTGAAGACATTGCTAATGCAGCATTGTTTATGGTAGCGCCAGCATCAAGGCATATAACAGGACAAAGTTTAATTATAGATGGCGGCTGGACCAGCGTTAGTCCTTCACC
This sequence comes from Bacteroidota bacterium, assembly GCA_013285855.1. Classification (GTDB taxonomy): domain Bacteria; phylum Bacteroidota; class Bacteroidia; order Chitinophagales; family Chitinophagaceae; genus Parafilimonas. The sequence goes on along the minus strand of JABDGW010000103.1, from coordinate 3,222 downwards.
GTATTAATTTTTTAATTTTTACTTTTAAATTTTGAATTTGAAATATGTTTCGATTAGATAATAAAATTGCAATTGTAACCGGTGGTGGAAGTGGCATTGGCAAAGCTATTTCTATCGTGTTTGCTCAACAAGGCGCAACTGTTTGCATTATTGATATTAATGATGACGCAAAAACTGTAGTTGAAAAAATGATTCATACAAGCGGCGGCGGTTATTATTACAAATGCAATATTGCAAACCAACACGAAGTAAAAAACACTGTTGAAAAAATTATAGATCAACATACCGGCATTGATATTTTAATAAACAATGCAGGCATTGCGCATATTGGCAACGCTGAAAATACATCGCATGAAGATTTTGAAAGATTGATGACCGTGAATGTAAAAGGCGTATATAATTGTTTGCATGAAGTACTGCCATTTATGAAACAAAAAGGCGGCAGTATTGTGAACATGGCTTCAGTGGCAGCATTGGTTGGTTTGAGTGACCGCTTCGCTTATTCTGCTACAAAAGGCGCTGTTATTTCGATGACGCTTTCTGTTGCGAAAGATTTTTTGCAACAAAATATTCGATGCAACAGTATTTCGCCGGGCCGTGTGCATACGCCGTTTGTTGATGGGTATCTTGCAAAAAATTATCCTGGGCAGGAAGCAGAAATGTTTGATAAACTTTCAAAAACACAACCTATTGGCCGCATGGGCAAGCCTGAAGAAATTGCACAATTAGCTTTGTATTTATGCAGTGATGAAGCTTCATTTATTACTGGTTGTGATTACCCGATTGATGGCGGGTTTTTGAAATTGAATACGTAACCCTTTGCTGCCATGAAAATAAACTGTACAAGGGAGTGACACAACCGTGTTCAATTGAAATGCTAAAGCTGATTACCAAAAAATTCGTTCTTTATACAAGTAAATGATATAAGTTAAATTTGCGCTATGGCGAGAATAAGAACTGGTAAAGACGGATCACGCAAAGACGTGATCGTAAAAGCTGCAGCGGCTTTGTTTCTTGAAAAAGGTTATAAGGCTGCCAGTATGCGCGATCTTGCCGAACGTGTAGGTGTGGAAGCGGCGAGTTTGTATAATCATATTCGTTCTAAAACCGAATTGCTGCACGATATATGTTTTAATGTTGCCAACGTTTTTTGGGAGCATATGAGCAAGGTTGAATCGAGTGATGCAAGACCGATTGAAAAACTGGAAACCTTATTGCGTTTTCATATAAGGCAGATGATCGAGAATTTCCAGGAAGTGTACATCAGCGATCGCGAGTGGCGCTATCTTGCTGACCCATATCTTTCCAACTTCCAAAACCAGCGGCGTAATTACCGCAAACGTTTTGCAGCAATAATTGAACAGGGAATTGCCAGCGGCGAAATAAACAGGATTGATTCATCAACAGCTGTACTAATTGTATTACATGCAGTAAGCGGCATTGAAAGCTGGCACCGCAGCACACACAAAATAAGCGGCGAAGAACTAGAAGAAAACATGATCATTATTTTGATTGACGGTTTAAAAAAATAACGAAGGTTGCATTCATGTCAACACATTTTGAGAAAGTTCGCATAAAAGAAGTGCACAGGGAAACGGATGATTGTGTTTCCATTTTACTCGATATTCCTGAAAACTTAAAAGATAAATTTTCTTATTTACCCGGACAGCATATAACCCTGCGCACAAAAATTAATGATGAAGATGTACGGCGTTCTTATTCATTGTGCAGTTCACCGCTACATAATGAATGGCGTATTGCTGTAAAAAAAGTTGATGGCGGAATTTTTTCCATGTTTGCCAACCACATTTTACAACAAGGTGATGAAATTGAATTGATGCCGCCCCTTGGCCATTTTTTTTTACCGCATACAGGTGATGCAAAACATTATATATGCTTTGCCGCGGGCAGTGGCATTACGCCTGTTCTTTCTATTATAAAAACCGGGTTGATCAATCAGCCGCGGAGCCAGTTTACTTTGATCTATGGTAACCGCACAAGGCAATCAATCATTTTTAAAGAAGAAATTGAAGCGCTGAAAAATAAATACACTACACGATTGCAGGTAGTGCATATTTTAAGTCGTGAACATACAGAAGCGCCATTGAATGAAGGAAGAATTGATACAGCAAAATGTGAACAGATATTTAAACATGTTGCTTCTTTAAATGCTGATGAATTTTTTATTTGCGGACCGGAAGAAATGATCTTCACTGTAAAAGACTGGCTGGAGTTAAAACATGTTGAGCCTAAAAAAATTCATTTTGAATTATTCAATACTGCTGTTTCAACACAGGCAAAAAAGCAAATAAAACCTGTGGTAAATAATGATGATGAAGTATCGCACATCACCGTTAATCTTGACGGGCGAAGTTTTGATTTTGATTTACCATTTAATAATGCAAGTATTTTAGATGCCGCATTACAGCAAGGTGCTGATTTGCCTTATGCATGTAAAGGCGGTGTTTGTACAACGTGCAAAGCAAAATTGCTGGAGGGTAAAGTAGAGATGGATGTGAATTATGGATTGGAACCTGAAGAGGTTGCTGAAGGTTTTATTCTTACCTGTCAAAGCCACCCGAGAACAGAAAAAGTTATGGTAGATTTTGATGTGAAGTAGAAGCTTTGTTGTTTCAGTGTTTCAAAGCTTCAATGGTTTTAAAGTCAGAGACCTTTGTGCATAAAAAACCTTTATAAAAATAAATCAGGATACAATTCGCCGCCGGATGTAACAGCATAATTACTGAAATCTGTTATACCTTCCTTTTTTAAAACATCTTCATCAATAAATATATTCCCTGTACAAATAGCCGAAGCTTTACTGAGAATATAATAAGCAGCATCGGCAATAATTTCCGGCGTTCGGCTCATCTTAATTAATGCATCGCCGCCAAGTAAATTTTTTACTGCTGCCGTTGCAATAGTCGTTGCAGGCCACAAAGCATTGGAAGCGATATTATATTTTTTTAACTCACTCGCCCATGCAAGCGCCATCATGCTCATATTGTATTTGCTGATAGTGTAAGCAATGTGTTTGTTGAGCCATTTTTCATCAAGATTAATTGGCGGCGACAATGTGAGGATATGCGGGTTGGACGATTTTTTTAAATGAGGTATACAATGCTGCGTTGCTAAGAAGGTACCACGAACATTGATAGTAAACATAAGGTCGAAACGCTTTGCTTCTGTTTGCTCTGTGTTGGTTAACTGAATGGCAGAAGC
>JABDGW010000102.1 GCA_013285855.1 Bacteroidota bacterium | reverse complement strand
AGGTGAATGCATTGATATTTCTGAAAACAATAAAATTAATCCTGCTGCTGAAATAAAAGGCTTTGTAAATGAAAATCTAATCAGTTTTATCAAACAATATTCTTATCAATTATTTATTCATGATGATGGCAGAAGAGAAGCTGATTACTATAATACGCATCCTGAAATAGAATATACAGGTTACTTTGACGAGAACACTAATAAATATACAGGCGAGTGGTCTATGGTTATAAAAAATATTCTTACAAAACATGATTACAGTCTTGTAAATCTATACTCCGAGTCGGTTGCAAATGACGAATCAGAAAGTCGTATGAGTGTAAAAGAATATTTTAGTTCTGGCATATGGGAAATGGAAAGAGAATAAACATAATTGTTTGGTGTTTGTACACTGAAAGGGAATTTAACATCATTGAATAAGTTGATGTGATTTAAAAACTGGAAATAAAATTGTTGAATAGAATTAATATAGTACAAGGGAGTGACACAACCGTAATGCCATTCTTAAAATAGCTGGTAACATAAAAAATTTATAATTTAAAAATACTCCCCTTTAGGGGATGGGGGCTTATGATCGAAATAAAAAATATTAAAAAAAGTTTTGGCGATAAAACCATTCTTGAAGATATAAGTGGTGTGCTGGAAACGGGTAAATGCAATTTGATTATCGGCACTAGCGGAAGCGGCAAAACGGTTTTAACAAAATGCATCGTTGGTTTGTTTAAACCTGACCAGGGAGAAATTTGTTACGATGGAAAAAGTATGCTTGACATGGATCGTGAAGAAAGAACAAACCTACGGCAACAGATAGGTATGTTGTTCCAGGGTTCTGCATTATTTGACTCGATGACGGTGGAGCAGAACATAGTTTTTACATTGGATATGTTTTCGAATATGAGTTACCGCGATAAAAAGAAGCGCGTAGATGAAGTGCTTGATAAAGTGGAATTAAAAGGATCAAATAAAAAATTTCCAGCAGAAGTAAGCGGTGGAATGAAGAAGCGTGTTGGCATTGCGAGAGCAATTGTGCTGAACCCGAAATATCTTTTTTGTGATGAACCCAACAGTGGGCTTGATCCGCAAACATCACTTGTAATTGATAAACTGATCAGGGATATTACTAATGAATACAACATTACAACAGTTGTGGTAACACATGATATGAACAGCGTAATGGAAATTGGTGATAATATCCTGTATTTATACCAGGGCCGAAAAGAATGGGAAGGTTCTAACAAGGATATTATTTTCAGTAAGAATGAAAAGCTGAATGAATTTATTTTTGCTTCTGAATTTTTAAAAGGTGCAAAAGAAATCCGTATGCTGGAAGTGCAGGGAAAAATTGATGAAGATCACAGTATTGAAGACATAGAAAATCTTTTAAACGATAACAAATAATCACCGAATTGTTTAAACCTGTGAGTTTTTTATAATCAGCGGTTGAACTTTTTTAACTGCTTTATTGTTTCCAAAGGATTTTCAGAACTGAAAACTGTATTGCCTGCCACCAAAACATCAGCACCGGCATCCACTAATTCTTTGGCGTTTTCAATAGTTACGCCGCCATCCACTTCAATTAAAACGTTTAATTTTTTTTCATCAATCATTTTACGCAGTTGTTTTATTTTTTCTATTGAATGTGGAATAAATTTTTGACCACCAAAACCAGGATTTACTGTCATGATCAACACGTGATGCAAATCAGCTAAAATATCTTCCAATAAAAAAACAGGCGTATGCGGATTAACAGCAACCGCCGCATTCATTCCAAGCTCTTTTATCTGCTGAATATTGCGGTGGAGATTTGGGCAAACTTCATAATGAACTATAATGTTATCTGCACCCGCTTTTTTAAATGCAGGCACTAAATTTTCAGGTGTTTCAATCATTAAATGCACATCGCAAATTTTTGATGTTGCTTTTCTTACATGGTCAATTACAGGAATTCCAAAACTTATGTTGGGAACAAACTGGCCGTCCATTACATCAAGATGCAGCCAGTCTGCTTCACTTTCATTTACCATTTTACAGGCTTCTTCCAGCTTTAAAAAATTAGCGGCTAATAATGATGGGGCAACGATGGACATAATAGTTTGAATTAAAATTGAATATTTTTTTATAAAAATTTATCCTTTACCAACAAATCTCGATGATAAATAAATTTCTATGATTAATAGCAATCCGATGAAAATAGCAAAATTCCAAGATGTTTTTTTTAAAAGCTTTAAATTCCTTTGAATAAGATACTTGATAAAAAATATTATAAAAACGAAGGCAGTTAAAGCAATTAAAAAATTATAAATATAGAATTGAAGCCTTGTTAATCTATAGTAATAATAATAGTCTGCATTTAAACCTGGCATCTCAGTTAATGTTGCAAAGCCAATCCAACTATATGAAACAAAAATACATCCGCACAATAAAATAAAAATGATTGCAAATATTTGATGATAACTTTTTGGCTGATTAGTCATTATTCTGACGCCAGTTTTTTTAAATGATCCTGCGCTTCATCCAACGTGGGATCGAGTTGTAGCGATTGTTTAAACCTTAATATAGCACTGTCTTTTTTATTTATCATTTCATAGCAACGCGCCTGGTAATAATAAGCATCAGCATATAAATTATTTACAGTTGATGCAAGCTGAAATATATTTATCGCTTTATCATATTGCTTCGCATCAAAATACACCAATCCTTTTTCAATGTATGCTTCCATGTAGGTGTAGTTGTTGGTGATACATTCATCAAAATATTTTATTGCTTCATCACCTTTATGCAATCGCGCATAATAAACACCGGTTATAAAAGCACAATCTGCATCCTTATCTCTTCCTAAGCCTAACGCTTTTACTCTTGAACAAAATAAAATAGCGCGATCATCCTTCAACTCGGCATATAAATTTGCGAGAGCTAACAAAACATCCGGCGATTCATATAAATGTGCAGCGCGTGAATAACTTTTTAGTGCAAGTAAAGTATCATTTGCATCTTCTGCAATCTGGCCTTGTGCATAAAACAAACCATAATTGGCGCTGTCGTTTTTTGTAAGTGTATCCATTTGTATCAACGCTTCTTTATACATTTTTATACTGTCTAACGTAAAAGCATATTGAAGTCGCAAGCCTGTACTGTCAGGAAATTCCTGCAATTGTTTATGCATTGATTCAACTAAAGGCATCATTGCATTTTTTGCAGAATCAGTTTTGTTTGCAGCAACATCGCTATTGTTGTGACAAGCTGAAAGTAAACAACAAATAATAATTGCAAAGAATAGATGTTTCATCTAAAATATTAAGCTTTTTCTAATTCCGGTATTTTACTTTTAACTGATTGATGCATGCGCTGCAGAAATGATAACATCGTTTCCATATCAGCAACATCATTCACAACCAATAAAAAGTTTTTACCAACCTGTTTTAATCGTGCTTTGTTGGTTGATGTTTGTAGATACTGCATGATATTTTTAAACACATCAGATTCAAAATATGGCGAATCGTTTTTGTTGATGAAATAGCAACGAAGCGTTTTGTCTTTTAATGTCATTTTTTCAAAGCCAAGATCAATTGCATTCCAACGGCAACGCACTGTTATTACCAGGTCTTTTACTTCATTTGGCATTGGACCAAACCTGTCAAGTATTTCTTTTTCGAATAACTGTAATTCATTTTCATTTTCGCAATTATCTAATCTTGTATACAATGATAAACGCTCGGTTATACTTTCAACATATTCATCAGGAATAAGAATTTCAAGATCTGTATCAATTGTACAATCAGCTACAAAATCATCCTGTTTGCTTATCTCTTCTTTAAATATATCTTTGAATGAAGTGCGTTTCAACTCACGTATCGCTTCATCTAAAATTTTCTGATACGTTTCAAAACCAATATCAGCCATAAAGCCGGTTTGTTCTCCACCTAATAAATTTCCTGCACCGCGAATATCCAAATCACGCATCGCGATTTGAAAACCGCTTCCAAGCTCACTGAATTGCTCCAATGTTTGCAAACGCTTTCTTGAATCAGTTGGCAACGTGGCCATTGATGGTGCAAATAAATAACAAAATGCTTTTTTATTACTGCGGCCAACACGTCCGCGCAATTGATGCAGGTCACTCAGGCCAAACTGGTGCGCATTATTAATAATGATGGTGTTTACGTTTGGAATATCAACACCGCTTTCAACAATATTGGTTGAAACAAACACATCATATTTTCTATCAATAAAATCAAGCAAACGTTCTTCTAACTGATCGCCTTCCATTTGTCCGTGCGCATACGTAATGCTTAAATCCGGGCAAAGACTTTGTATCAGCGTAGCCATTTCAGCCAGGCCGTGTACACGGTTATGAATAAAGAAAACCTGGCCACCACGTTCTGTTTCATAATAGATTGCTTCGCGAATAGCATCTTCATTAAACATTTGTACTTCTGTTTGTATCGGTTGGCGGTTTGGCGGCGGCGTGTTGATGATGCTCAAATCTCTTGCACCCATCAAACTAAATTGCAAGGTTCTTGGAATTGGCGTTGCCGTTAATGTTAAGCAATCAACAGTTGCTTTTAATGTTTTTAATTTTTCTTTATGTGCAACACCAAATTTTTGCTCTTCATCAATTACCATCAAACCCAGATCTTTAAACTTTACAGTATTTGCCAACAAGCCATGTGTACCGATGATGATATCAACCTTGCCTTCTTCAACTTTTTTAAGTGTTTCTTTTTTTTCTTTGGCTGATTTAAAGCGGTTGATATAATCCACAGTAACGGGAAAATCTTTTAACCGGTCGCTGAAAGTTTTATAATGCTGAAATGCAAGTATTGTTGTTGGAACTAACACCGCAGCCTGTTTCCCATCAATGCAGGTTTTAAACGCAGCACGAATGGCAATTTCTGTTTTGCCAAAACCAACATCACCGCAGATCAAACGATCCATTGGTGAAGCACTTTCCATATCTTTCTTTACATCAGCTGTTGATTTGCTTTGATCCGGCGTGTCTTCATAAATAAAAGATGCTTCCAGTTCTGTTTGCATATACGTATCCGGCGTATGTGCAAAGCCCAATTGTGCTTTACGTTGTGCGTATAATTTTATCAGGTCAAAAGCAATTTCTTTTACTTTGGTTTTAGTTTTTTCTTTCAGTTTATTCCAAACATCGCTGCCAAGCTTATTGATCTTGGGCGCAGTGCCTTCTTTACCTGTAAACTTTGAAATCTTATGCAATGAATTTATGTTCACATACAAAATGTCGCCGTCTTTATAAATAATTCTGACGGCTTCCTGTAATCTTCCATTCACTTCTAATTTTTGCAAGCCACTGTATGTTCCAACACCATGATCAATGTGCGTAACAAAATCGCCAGGTTGCAATTCTTTTAATGTTCTTAATGTAAGCGCTTTGTTTTTATTATAAGCTTGCTTAACACGATATTTATGATAGCGTTGAAATATTTGATGATCTGTATAACAAACAACTTTTAAATCTTCATCAATAAAACCTTCGTGAATGGAAGTGGCAATTGGTGTGAATTGTATATCTGTATTTAAGTCACTGAAAATTATATTTAATCTTTCCAACTGTTTTGCCTGTTCAGCAAAAATGTATAACTCATAGCCTTTACTTTCATGCGCTTTGAGATCTTTGATCAGCAGATCAAACTGTCTGTTAAAAGCAGGCTGCGGTTTTGTATTTAACTCAATTTCAAAATTTGAAAGATGTGGCTTATAACCAAACTCTACAAGATGATGATTGTTGATCTGCCTTTCCAAAGTTGCTGCCGGAACGAAATCTTTTAGCTTTACATTTTTTAAAATGCTTGTATCATCATCAATGTTTTCATCTTTTAAAACACTTGTTTTATTATGTTCGATATAATCACCCAAATATTCTTCCTGCGCGTTAATTGTTTCTTTTATAACATCCCAATCTTTAATCCATACAACAGTTTGTTCCTGTAAAAATTCAAGCAAAGAAATTTTATCATCGCTTTCAAACTGTGTTTCAACATTTGGGATAATAGAAACCTGCAACAACTTTCTTTCGCTAAGTTGAGATTCGGGATCAAATATGCGAATGCTGTCAACATCATTACCAAATAGCTCAACACGGTATGGTTTTTCGTTTCCAAAAGAATAAATATCCAGGATGCCACCACGCAAAGCAAATTGGCCAGGCTCGTACACAAAATCTGTTCTTTCAAAACTATACATCACAAACAATTCAAGCAAACTATCAAGGTTAAGCGTATCATTTGTTTTAATATGAATGATGTTGCTGCTTAAGGTTTTTGAAAGAACCACTTTTTCAAACAGTGCTTCCGGATAAGTTATAATTATGCCCGATGAATACACAGAAAGTTTTGTAAGCGCCTCCGTGCGCAGCATAACATGGCTGCTATTCAATTGCCTGAAATCTTTTTTATTTTTAAATGATGATGGGAAATAAAAAAGATTAAGCGCCTGCGTTAAATTCTCCAATGTATTATGAAAATAGGCAGCCTCTTCTGCATCATTTAAAATAACCAAATGTGTTGCGGGATTGTTTTCTTTGGCTGAGTGATATTTATCAAACAAAGCTGCTAAAACAAACTCTGCACTGCTGCCTTGTAAATTTTTTAGGAAGATTTTTTGAGTGTCAGCAAAAGAAAGCCTGTCCGCCAGTTGAAAAAGGCGGGGATGCTGCTGAAATTTTTTGATCAACTCACCCAAATTCATAAACGCGGTGCAAAGGTACAGTGCGTATTCTTAAAAAATAAATAAAGACATTTTATTAAATGAATTGAATTTGTATCTTCCTCAAAAATTTGCTATGCCAGAACCTTGGAGAACGGGTAAGTTCATCAGGATTGAAAAGATAACTGACTTAACGTGGAGATTTTGGATTGAGATACCGGAGCTTGAAAAATTTGACTTTAAGCCCGGTCAATTTGTAACGCTCGATCTTCCTATTCATGAAAAACCAAACAAGCGCTGGAGAAGTTATTCTATCGCCTCGCATCCCGACGGAACAAATATAATAGAGCTTGTAATTGTTTTGCTGGAAGGCGGTTTAGGTACGC
>JABDGW010000101.1 GCA_013285855.1 Bacteroidota bacterium | reverse complement strand
TGTCACTTTCCAGCCAAAGTGCAGTTTCAATATTTTCTGCAGGCAACTGGCAATAATAATTTGTAAGATCATTTGTAGTATATGCATTGTTCTCGCCTCCGGCGCGTTGCAGTGGTTCATCATAATCAGGAATATTTACGCTGCCGCCAAACATTAAGTGTTCAAACAAATGTGCAAAGCCGGTTTTTTCGGGGCTCTCATCTCTTGAGCCAACATCATATAAAATATTTACTACAGCCATTGGCGTTGAAAAATCTTCATGCACTAAAACACGCAGGCCATTATTTAAAACAAAGCGGTTATAATTAATCATTATTAAATATTACTCCGAAAGTCGGTAAGACCGAAAATCCGGAAGATTGGGTGAATAATTTTACAGGGCGCAAAGCTACAATATGCTCTTAACTTTCATGTAAATTATACGGGGCTCGCCATCCCGCATTATAAGTATACGCAATCTTGCTTTAGCATCCTGCATAAGTACTTTATATGACTGGATATTATTGCTGAAATTATTTTCAACGCCTATTATAATATCGCCAAATTTAAAACCGGCCTTTTCGGCAGGTGAGCCTTGTATAATATCAGTAACTGTAATAGCACCATTAATTAAATAAAAACCAAGGCCGGTATAAGAATAATCAAAAGAATCTGTATAATGTTTATTTGGCTTAAGATAAATTTCCTGTTGCGGATAATTGAGCACTACATTAAAACGGCGAAGAATATCATTACCTATCAATCCGCCTAATGCAGGATAATTGGTAACATTATATTCATCATTAAAAACATAGGCGGGCACATTGTGAAAGCGATAAGGACCCAATTTTAATTCTCTTACTATGGAAAGCTGCATCGCTGTTTTTCCGCCAAGGCCTTCAGCCTGGGTTAAATACATTTTTCTCTTTTTTTTGAATATGGCACTGTCATTTGCAAAATCATCATTCATTAAAAAACATAAACCTGCACCTGTATCAAGATAGAATTTACCAAGAATATCATTATTATCTCTCACTTCTGCCCATTGCATAGGCAATGTAGAAAACTGCGGTTTTAAAAGATAACCGCCTTTTGGATATTTATATGTTCCCGGTGTGTAAATTTTTATCTCCTGGTTATCATAATCAATACAGGTTAAATACCTGCGGAAAAAGCTATAGCCAATAATACCATCTATGTGCATGCCGTAAGCACTTGTAAGAATATCATAATTGTTTATGTGGAAGTCGAGCTTATCAACTGTTATTCCCAACATATGTAAAGTATGATCGTTGGTAAACGAAACATATTTCATGCCTGCAATGCCGCGTACAATCCTGTCGCTGGGTATGGTTTTTAATTTATAAAAATCACATGTTAATGAGTCAAGAGAAATACCGCCGCTGCCTGTATCAAGCACAAAATTTAAACTGTCTTTAAAATCATCAAACGTTGCACGTAAAATAATTATGCCACCTGTTAGTTGTGTAAAAGGCATAGTGGTAATTAGCTTTGCAGGCGGCGGTACAAATTCTTCCTGCGCATAAAGTGAAGCACTGAAAAAAAATAAAATAGTAAGATGAAAAATTTTTGGCTGGCAATTGAAACACCGGCGGTATAGCAATCTTAATAAATCCTTGTATTGGTGCATGTGGTTTTAATTCTGCTGCATGAAAATACATCCGCTTCAAATTGCATCCAAACCTTTAATAATTATAAAGCTGTTTTTATTGGCTTTAAAACATCCGGCAAACAACATATTCTTCAGTAATTTTGTACCCCACAGATTAGAAATAGCAATCGTTTTATAAAAGACAATTACAGAAGCATGAATGTTGCAGCGTTATACGAAAAAGCTTTAAACTTTGAATTTTTAAGTGTTGAAGAAGGTGTTTATTTATTTGAAAATTCTCCGCTTACAGAGTTAATGCAAGTGGCAAATGAACTGCGTAAAAAGCAAGTGCCTCATGGAAAAGTTACATGGCAAATAGACCGGAATGTAAACACAACAAATGTTTGCATTGCCAATTGTAAGTTCTGTAATTTTTATCGCATCCCCGGCCACGCTGAAGCATATATAACAGATATGCCTGTTTACCGTAAAAAAATTGAAGAAACTTTAAAATATGGCGGCGATCAATTGTTGTTGCAGGGCGGTCATCACCCGCTACTTGGCCTTGATTTTTATACCCATACTTTCCGGCAAATTAAACAGGAATATCCAGCTATAAAACTGCATGCTTTAGGTCCGCCGGAAGTTGCGCATATAACCAAGCTTGCAAAAAAAACGCATAGAGAAGTTCTGATTGAATTGAAAAATGCAGGCCTTGATTCTTTGCCCGGCGCAGGTGCAGAAATTTTGGTTGATCGTGTGCGGAGATTGATAAGTAAAGGTAAATGCGGTGCTGATGAATGGCTTGCAATTATGCATGAAGCACACAAACTCAATATTACTACAAGTGCAACCATGATGTTTGGCCATGTAGAAACCATTGAAGAACGCTTTATTCATTTGGCGCGCATACGCGAAGTGCAGGCGATGAAACCAAAAGATGCAAAAGGCTTTTTAGCTTTTATTCCGTGGACGTTCCAGGATGTTGATACTTTGCTTGCACGCATACGCGGCGTACACAATCTTACTACTGCAGAAGAATATATAAGAATGATTGCAATGAGCCGCATTATGCTGCCGAACATAAAAAATATACAGGCAAGCTGGCTTACAGTTGGCAAACAAACTGCACAACTTTGTTTACATGCAGGCGCTAATGATTTTGGCAGTATTATGATTGAAGAAAATGTTGTAAGCGCTGCCGGTGCGCCGCATCGGTTTACGTATAAAACAATACAAAACGCCATTAAAGAAGCCGGCTTTGAACCTCAATTGCGCAACCAGCAATATGAATGGAGAGCAATTCCTGAAATGATCGTTGAGCAGGTGATAGATTATTAATTTTTTTTAGGATGAAGAGTTATGCTGATGTTGCATTGTGTTTGCCCCGTTTGCCAATAATTCGTTAGGTATAGTTTTATCTTTTAATGAAGTAATAATTTTAAAATAAATTGATTTTACTATTGTGTCCACTTTTTATTTTCGAATCTAATCGCTGATATTTTTATTCCAACCTCATTTTTAAAAGATAAAGTATCTCCTTTTACGTCAAAGTCATTTAAAGCTACATTATATCCAGTAAGATAAAGTACAAGGCTGTCATCATATAGTTTATACAAATAAGATTTTTTCTGGTCAAAATAATAGATTGAATCAAATGTTATTTTCCACACAGGACTATCTTCTCCTGGTCCACCCCAAAATCCTACTATATTCTTTTTTAAACTGACAAGTTTAGAGTTGCTGTCAGCAACATGATAATTACAACTGACTAAAATTAAAAAAGTTGATAAAAATAAATTTTTCAAACTCATTTTTAATATGAACACGTTATTAAAGTATTTATATTATATGTAGCGCTTAAATTGCAAATATTAAGTTTAAACTGTGCTTAAAAAAGTTTCCTTAAGATGAATTATCTCTAATAATTCTTCTAATTACTTTTTTCCAACAACAATTTTTGGTTAGAGATGTCGTAAAAGCCATCCATCAGTTCAAGCAGTTTTGACCAATTGACGGCAGGTTCAAAATTTTTAAGATACTGCTGTTGTATTGTTACTTGAACCGTTGCATCATCCGCTGTTGCGGTGGCGGTTAATGATCCTGTTTCGTTGCTGATATTTTTATTAAAGTTTTCCAGCCCTTTTATTTTGTAACCTTTAGGAATAGCCAGCGAAATATTGTACGTGTACATTCTTGCATAAGGCATATACACATCTATTTTTCGGGTGCGGTCTTTCTCCTCAACCTTTGAAACAGAACCAACCAATTTCCCCGCTTCAATTATATAATTGTTGCCTGCTTTCTTTACAAAATTGTCCATAGTAAAATTGGTATGGTACACAAAATCTGAATTAAACATTCCTTCATTTTTTACTTCGTATGCTGTTACATCTTTTGCTGACTGATCAAACTGTTCTTTTATTTCATCTTCAAAATATGTTTTCTGGTTTGTTTTTTCTTTTGCAAATGCAGCACTGAATTCGCTGACAAGTTTTTGCTGTTTCTTATCATCAGCAAGCCGGTCAGTTAATTTTTTTTGATTGATGGATTGTGCAAGATCAGCTTCCATATCTTCCATCATCATTAATTCTTTTTGCGTATAATGCCTTGTTGCGCCGGATAATTCTGTTGACCTGTCAACCTGCAGTTGCTGCATGTTTGAAGTATTAAAAGCAACATTTATATTTTCCGTTTCCATGTTTTTATCTGCAGCAGTTACCGGGATTTTTATTTTACCTGTTTGATCGTAGGTTAATTTTTTTGCATCAACATCCGGCCTGAAAACCAGGCCATCTTCGCCTTGTAATCTTGGAGGTATTTCGTTGAATTGCGTTACAATATCATTAAAAGCAAGCCAGTAATCTTTACCGGTTTTTAAATGGATCATTGCTTCAAAATCTGTAATGTTCATTACATCTTTTAATTTGTTTGATGTACGGGCACAAACCAGTACCAATTCATGATCAATACCTAAACTACGCAACATGCGGCTCATGCTTATAGCGCCAATTAAACTGTTTGCCTGTATATAATTATTATCGTTGGTAATATCAATATTTGTGGTGGAAAAATCGCAGAATGTATTATGCCTCCATGCTACATACAAAGTTTTTACAACCGTATCCTGTGGCAGATCTTTTATATGTTTTTCACCACCAAAATACTGTGTTGTTTGATTATAAGGTACGTAACTCACCGACAAGCCCGTGCTTTCCAAAATTTTTTGAAACTGGTTCAGCAGGTCATCGCTTAAAGAACCATGCTTTACTTCACCACGGCTAAAATGGCTTTTTGCTTCTGCACCTTTTGTTACAAACATATATTGCAGCGAGATGTAAGGATATTGCCGGTAAGGTGATGTCCAGATGCTGCTTTGAAGTTTAGGAAGATTTTTTTGCTCCAGCGCAAGCACAATATTATCATCGTCATCACGGCTTGCTTTAAATGCAGGCGCACCATTTGCATTCACATATTCAACGCCGGTTTTTTCATCTAACTGCAGGCGGATTGACTGGTATAAAACAGGATAATCACCGCCTAAAAAAAATGTATATGGTCCTTGTGTTTCAGGCAAAACTTCCTGCAGTTTTTCGGTGCGTAAATAATAATCAAGAATATCGCCTATCTGCAGGTCAGGAATTGCGAGCTTGCCTTCCTTCTTTTTAGTTTCATCTTTTGTTATTACTTCTTCATTGGTATTCACAACAATTTCTTTTCCGTCAGGCTTAATAATTTTTGCGCCTATGTATGTATCTGTTTTGTTGTACACTTTTACAAAACCGGCAGAAAAAGTTCTGTCCAGTTTTTTCTGGTATTCTAAAGTTGAGTAATCATCCAACGCAGCTTTATCATTTATTTTTACCCTTTCATGATAAGTTGTTAGATAAAACATGCGCTGCACTGCAGTTAAAGCACTCCATTTCATTTTCATTTTTGCGCTGTTCACCACGTCAAATGATGTTGCGATGATTACAGCGCTTTCGCTATCCATTGCAGCAGGAATTGTTTTTACTGCAAACGGCTGCGAAGAGTTATTCCAAATTTCAGTTTGAATATCCTGCGCTCTTTGTGTATAATCTTTATCATCTTTTTGCGCAAATACGTTTAAAAAAATACAGGCTGATATAACGGTAAAAAAAAGTTTTATTTTCATGTGTAATATTTTGTTTTTCAATTGTCACATGGAATTGATGACGTCATATTAATTTTTTAAAAGTATCATCGAACTTCGTTTCGCAATAAAAATTTTCATCGCCGTTGGTATTAATTTGCCCGAAAATTTTTATGGCTCATTTCATAATTTACTGTGCAGTTAAAACAAGTTGTTGATTGTATGATTCAGTAAGCTTTGAAATATCGTCATTCCACTGCTTAAAATTTGCCCTGGCAATATGCGGATCTTTAAGGATGATGCTTTTGTGATAAATGATCTTGCCGGGCTGTTGTGTATAGGTAACGCTGAAATCATAATTATTATTTTTTACAGAAAGATCCGGCGGCACAGAACTTATTTTATAACCGGATGGAATAGTAAGTTCTGTAATGCGCTCCACATGTGTTTTATAAGGAAAAAGAAAATCAAGCTTGCGGTTTGAAGTATCAAAATCGCTTCCGTTCAATTCCTTTTTAAAATCAAGATCAACATAATAATCTTTGCTGAATGATGAAACAGCGTTGCTGTGCGTTATAGTATAATTCGCAGTAAGGTCGCCGTCAATATTATCAAGGTTGGATGTTTTAAGATCCGCTATTTTATAATCGCCATTTCCATCAGCCAGGTATTTTTTTAATGCATCTGCTGATTTATCTTTTCTTATATAATTCAACTGGTATAAAATATATTCTTTCTCTTCACCTGTCCATTCATTGCTTACTATTCCTGTAAGATCGTTGCCGGTTATTGTCAGCATTCTTTTTTCCGAATCCAGATTTTGGGCATAGGTTTCTTCAGGCACATGCGTAAGAATATATTTGTCGCCGTCTTCAATTAAAATTTCCCTGCCTTGTATGCGTTCTGCATAATCATTCAGTCCAAGATAATTTTCTGTTGCATCTAAAAAAAACGTTTTGCCTTTATACATCAAAGCGCAAATCATGTGGTTATCTACAGCCAGTGATGGTGTTGAATAATCATATGCAATATGATTGGTGCCCAGCCAGCAAAGCCTTGCATCAAAACCTTCTGCTTTTAAAAGTTCTTTGGTAAGATTTGCCATGCCTTTGCAATCGCCGTATTTTTTGCGTAAAACTTCTTCCGCTTTATCAGGCAAAAAACCTGCAATGCCATCTTCAAAAGCTATATAGCGAATGTTGTTTTGCATCCAGTAAAAAATGGCTTTTATCTTATCTATGTCATCCGTTTTTCCTGCAATAATTTCATCTGCTTTTGCTTTTATAACTGTTTCATCATTTAAAAGATTTTTTAAGATGGAACGATACCATGCATATTGATCTGCAACAGATTTAAAATAAGTAAACGAATTGCCCTGCGGAT
>JABDGW010000100.1 GCA_013285855.1 Bacteroidota bacterium | reverse complement strand
AGAATATAGATTATAATGCAAAAGCACAGCGGGAAAGTATTTTGTATGGCAACAACACTTCAACAAAATATGAGTATGATGAAAAAACATACAACTTAACACGAGTACTTACAACAAGAAATAGTGGTGCAGATATTATGCAGGATCTGAATTACACTTTCGATCCGGTTTCAAATATTACTGCGGCAAAAGATGATGCACAGCAGACAATTTTCTTCAACAATGCAGCGGTTGATCCGTCAATGAAATATGAATATGATGCGGTTTATCGCTTAATATATGCACAAGGCCGGGAGCATGCAGGCGCCAATGCAGCAAGTGATCAGTTTGATTCAGATAAAACAACATTCAATAATCAGCGACTGACTTTGCCCGGCGACATGAATGCTATACAGCGTTACGAAGAGAAATATGATTACGATGAAGTTGGAAATATGTTGCACATGATCCATAATGCAGGCAATGGAGTTTTTAGTAATAAATGGACGAGAACATTTTCACCAAATGCAAACAATAATCGTTTATCACAAACACAAGTTGGTGTAAACAGCACAACCTATAATTATGATGCACATGGTAACCTTCAAAATTTGCAAAACGGCAGTTTTGGTTTAACATGGAATTATGCAGACCAGTTACAGCAGGTTGATTTAGGTGGCGGCGGAACTGCATATTATGTGTATGACAGCAATGGAAATCGTGTTAGAAAAATTATTGAGAATGGAAACCTTGTTAAAGAAAGAATTTATTTGAACAGTTATGAAGTGTATCGCGAAACACAAAATGGAAACACAAATCTTGAGCGTGAAACGATACATGTGATGGATGATAAGCAACGCATCGCATTAATAGAAACAAGAACAAAAGGTAAAGACAATGGCTTGCCATTTTTGATCCGGTATCAATATAATAACCACATAGAAACGGCATGTTTGGAATTAGATAACAATGCTGCGATCATTTCTTACGAAGAATATTATCCTTTTGGCAGCACTGCATACCAGGCAATGCGCAATCAAACCGAAACACCAAAGCGTTATCGTTACACCGGCAAAGAGCGTGATGAAGAAAGTGGTTTGTATTATCACGGTAAACGATATTATGCATGTTGGCTGGCGCGCTGGACTGCTGTTGATCCAATTGGCATCAAAGATGGAATTAACGATTACGTTTATTGCAGCAACAATCCAATCTTAAAAAAAGATATAACAGGAACTGATGGCACAAAAGGCACATTTAAAACAACAACGGATGCAAACGGTCAGCCTGTTTATCAATCAACCGGCGACCAGGCAACAACTGATCTCGGTAATGTTGGCAAAGCAACGGGACAAATATTTTTAGATACCGAACAATTTAAAGCAATAAAGAAATTATTGATCGACCCGAAATTGGATGAGCTCACGGCTTCACTAAAAATTGATTGGGAAAAAAATAAAGCATCATTAATTGTTGGTGGTGTATTAATCATATTACCAACTGCAGCTGTAATTACAGCGCTTGGAATAAAAAATGAAAAACTAAATGTGCCTGTTGCAGGTGATGTGTACACAGGCCAGGCCGCTGCAGGTTTGTTAGGATTATTGCTTGGCGCCGGTACGGAAAAATTAACCGATGAACGTTTTAAGATCAGTGTGAGTTATGAAAAGAAAGATGGCAAAACAGATTTATATGGCTTTGAAATTACACTGAAACCAAAGAAATCTGAAGATGAAAAGAAAGATGAAAAAAAGCAGGATACAAAATCACCCGAAAAATTAGATCCGAATTCATCAACAGCAGCACAACCAAAATCAGCACAGCAAAAACAATTAGATCAATTAAGAAAAGATATTGCTGCGCCGCCATCTGTTACACTTGCAGGAAAATTTGGAGCAGGCACAGGTCAAGGTTCTGTGAAGATTGAAACACCAACGCCGCTTGGTCGCTTTACTGCTGCGCCAGCTGTTACGGTGTTGCCACAAGCTCCGCCAAATGTTACTGTTGATCTTGGCATAACAACAATTGTAAAAGGAAATCGTGTGAACATTGGTGCATCCATTTTTGTAAATAATCCTACGTCAACAACCTCGCCGTTCAATGTAAATTATGATGATAAAACACATTTCAGTACGGTAACAACAACGCCGCCATTGAGAGGAACAGGAGGAACATTGGGCATAAGCGGCACATTTTAATTTGATGTTATAATAACATATAAAAGCTCTTTGAATAATTTATTTTTTATTATGTAACCATCTGCAGTATTACATGGCGTCACGGTGGAGCCTGCCTTCAAACTTGATTTGGAGGTCACTCCCTTGTACTACATATTTTCATTGCAGCTTTGGTTTCATAATTTAAGTTTCAAACAATTTCCACCAAACAAATCAAACCTGAACACTTAGAAAAATTATTAAACAATTAATTTTTTTAAGATGCCAATTAATTCTGATTCTGCTACCACAACAAGCACGCGTTATTCCATTTCAGGAACTGTAAGAAATCAATACCAGCAATTGATGACTGGTGTTTTAGTGCGTGCATTTGATAAAGACATTCGTAATGAACAAACGTTAAGTGAAGCCAAAACAAACGAGCAAGGCTTTTATCAAATTTATTATTCGCCTGAAAATTTTGCATATACTGATAAACAAGCTGCTGATGTGTTGTTGCGATTATACGATGCAAACGGTGCATTGCTAAAACAAACTGATGTGTATTATAATGCACCGGTTCAATTAATAATTGATATTTCGCTTGCAACACAATCGTACAAAGGTGTTTCAGAATTTGAACAAGTGCTGGCGACTGTTACTCCGTTCATGGGAAAGTTATCGCTTGCTGAAGTAACTGAAAACTCAGATACGCAGGATATCACTTTTCTTACTAACAAAACAGAGCTGCCGCAAGATCGTGTTGAAGCGCTTGCAATGGCTTATCGTTTTGAATCGCAAACTAAAATTGCTGCTGTAATTTTTTATGGTTTGTTACGTGAAGGTGTGCCATCAAATATTACCCAAAAATTATTGCAAAGCATTGCTGCGCCAACGTATGAACAACAGGCACAACAAAAGCTGGATGGTATTATGCATGAAAATATTGATGTGCTGATGCAGGCATTGCAACAAGCCATCAATGATAATATTGTTCCATTTAGTTTAAATGCAGAGCTTGAAAAAATAAAAGCCGAATTATTAAGTATCATATCACATTACGCTTATCAACATCCGCAAACTGGAAACGCTTCTGCCCTATTTCAAAAAATAAATATTGCAGGTTTGTCAGATGAAGATTCAAAAAAAGTAACTGAATTATTGGCGCAGCACCAGGGAAATATTCAATCTTTTTTTTCTGCGTTGACAAGCCATGAAACGCTTGCCGGCAGTGCAGATCAGTTGAATGCAATTTTTCAATTGAATGATCTTACAAATAATAATATTCAATTAACAAGTACGCTTGTAAAAGATCAGCAAATAAAAAACTCGGGAGACATACGCAAGCTTGCTGCAAATACAAAAACTGATTGGGAAAATTTGTTGAAGCAACACAACATTGATGTTTCTTCAGCAAGCAAAAGCACGAGCTTAGCAGATCGTATTAAAAATTTTGCAGAAAAATTGGAGAAGAATTTTGTTAAGAAATTTCCAACTAGTGCACTTGCATCAAGATTAAAACAAAACACAACCACACAAACAGGTGAGCAGAATAAGCTCGTTAATTTTTTTGATGCAAATCCTGATTTTGATCTGCAAAATCATCGCATAGAAAATTATTTGTCAGATAATGCAAAAAATATTTCTGCTGAAGACAAACCCGTTATTGCAGGACAACTAAGAAGGCTTCAACGTGTGTTCAAGTTAGCGCCAACATATGAAGCAGCACAGGCATTGCTGGATAAAGGGATTCATTCTTCAGCGCAGGTATATGCAATGGGCAAAGACAGGTTCATAAAAACATTTGCGCCTCAGCTTGGTAAAAAAGAAGCAACACAAATTTTTTCCAACGCTTCAAAAATGTATGCGCAAACAGTTGCAGTTGCAGGCAACATGCATGGTTTGGCAACTGCATCTAAATTAAAAGTATTGCCAAATTACCAGGATATAATGAAGATGTCGCCGGCAGCAAAAGAAATTCCAAATCTTGATGTGTTGTTTCAGCATGCAGATTTTTGTGAGTGTGAAGAATGCCGGTCTGTATATGGCGCGGCATCTTATTTAACTGATGCATTGCATTTTTTAAGTCAGCGCATCACAACCGGTGGAGATACTGTTCGTGATAGATTGTTACAACGCAGAACAGACATTGGCGATATAGATTTGAATTGTGATAACACTAACACCACGCTGCCTTACATTGATATCGTAAATGAAATTTTAGAAGAAACAATTTCACCAACGATCTTTACAATTGCATTTTCATTTACTGCCAATCTTCCTGTGTTTGTTCCGTTGGTGAACACAGATCCATTACCTGACATACAACATACAATTGATGTTCTCCTGCTGAAAGAATTGATCTTACATACCGCAGATATTCCGCATATAGATTTGTTGCTTACTACTAATGCAATGGTTTCTGATGCATACCAGGCAATGGGTTCTTCATCAACACAATGGATAATCCGCGACAAAAATATTGTTTTAAAACTCACACAAAATGCTGCAGATATTAGAGTGCAGTTGTTACATCAAACCTTACTAAGTGCCGATGAATTAAGTGCAAATCCTGAATACACGAATGTAAAAGTGTATGAGAATTTTTTGAAATCAATACCAGCAGCGCCGACGCTGCCTTTTGGTTTGCCATTCGATTTGTTTAGCACTGAAGGAGAAATTTATTTAACGAAGCTTGGCATAAGCAAAGCTGATTTGATAAGAATTTTTGCGCAGGAAAATTTACCAGTTGCAACGCCGCCAACAAGTGAGCTAGAAGAAGCGTACGCATATCTCGATGTGAGTTTTGAAGAACGTGATCTGATCTTTAAAGAAGACCTGGTCAATCAAAATATTTATTGGGGAACATTGGCAGCTTCATCTTCTGTTGAAGTAGACCTGTTTTTAAATTATACAGGTTTGGAGTATGCAGATCTGATGACGTTGCTCACACTTGAATTTATTAATCCTGCTCTTGATAGTAAGATCGACCATGATGATATGTCTTGTGATTTAAATACTCAACACATCACAAATGTTACAACAGAAAAATTCGATCATTTAAATCGCTTTTTAAGATTATGGAAAAAGACATCATTAACTTTTGAAGAACTCGATGCATGTATTCAATGCACTAAAATTGGTAACGGGAAAATTGATGAAAATTTTGCATGGCAGTTTCATTCATTTCTTCAATTAAAAGACAGGCTGGACTTAGATGTATTTCCATTGCTCGCATTGTATGAAGATATTCAAAGCGACGGCGATGATAATTTATACAGCAGCCTTTTTCAGAATAAACAAATCACTTATCCATTAAATCCTGATTTTGCTTTAACGAATGTAAACATCGGTACTGCAATCACAGAAATCCATAAATCCATAATTGAAGCAGCAACATTTGTTACGCCGGATGACCTGACTATTTTATTAACTGACAATGCCATTACAGCTTTATCGGTTGCCAATCTTTCATTGATCTATCGCAATAATTTGTTGATGCAGGCATTATCGTTTTCTGCAAATGATCTGCGCATCGCGAAGCACATAATTCCTGTTGATGTTTTCTCTTCACCCGTTAACACTATGGAATTTTTATCACAGAATGATTTGTTGAATAATGCAGGCTTTGGTGTGTGGGATGTAAATTATATTTTACGACAGCAGAATGATATTAGTCAAACTTTAATTCCAACAGATGCTTCAATCACTTCAAATCTTGGCGAATTACAGGATGCTTTGTTAGTGATTGATGCAAGCACTGCTGTTTTGCCAGATGCAAATGGAGATCTTTTAACTAAATGGTTGAACGATCCTTTGTTGAAATGGGATGCAGGTATTTCTGCGAAATTGATTAATATTCTAAAAACTATTGACGATGTTGATTACAATAATATTGTCAGTTCAAATTATACTTTCTTAAAAGATCTGCGTGTTCAATATGATGCGGCTTTTCATGAAACAACGCTTTCCGTTTTAAAACCCATTGAAAATTTATCCCAGCTAAGTGCGAACATCAGTTATAACTCCGGCACACAACAATTATCATTTACCGGCGCAATGACTGCGAATGAACAAACAGCTTTGCTTGGCGCTTTTACCGACCAGGATTGGCAGGATGCTATTACTTTTTTAAATGCAAATCCAAATGGTTCTACTGCTTTGGATGCATTGCCGTTGCTAACTTCTTATGCGCCTGCATCTGGTCAGCTAAGTTTTAATAATGATACAAAAAACGTTGCGCTTTGCAGGTTACATGGATGCAACGTTGCGTGATGCTTTGAAGAATTTTTACAACAATCCAAATCCTGTTCGTGATGCATTGGATAGTTTGTTTGATGCGCAATTAACAGATAACAGTGCATCAAATATTTTCTTTAATTCTGATGCAGATGTAGATACAAATTTGAAGTCGCTGGATTATGCGCACATAGCTGATCGCTTTGCATTCTTCCTGCAAAAAATTTCTCCGGTTTATAAAAAAATTCAACAACAAACTGCCATTCAAAATCGCATCAGTACATGGTTTACGGTTGATAAAACTATTTCAGCCCAATTGATGATTTCTGTTCCGGCGATCTTCACTGATTTCACCGATGTTAACTTCATTCAAAAAACAAACACATTAAGCAACACAAATTATCCGAATCAATACAATCAATATTTATGGCTTGCGAAAATTAGTTTCATTGTTACCAAATTAAAAATAGATGCTGTTGCACTTGCGTGGATTCTTGTTCACGCTGCAGATGTTGATATCGCTGATCTTTCAACGTTACCGCTTGTTGCCGTTGCTGCAAATGTTTCGCAGGCTGATTTTGATGTGTTTGAAAATTTAATTAATCTCATCAGTTTATATCATAGTGATGTAACAACATCAACCAATACCATATTTACTGTTCTGCAGGATGTGATTGACGGTGTTAAAACAATTGATGATCTTGAAACAGAATTTTCAGATTTATATGCATGGGATAAAGATCAATTAAAAGCGTTGAT
>JABDGW010000099.1:6401-7464 GCA_013285855.1 Bacteroidota bacterium | reverse complement strand
GCATTCTTGTGACGAAGACGAGTATTTGCTCCGGCTTCCTATTTGCTTTTTTAATTGCAAGTAATTATTCTTACAGGATGCTGCATACATTGAATCAAAAGCGTCGTTAAATAAATTATCTTAACGCAGTCATAATATATACTTCATACTAAGGTCACATATATGTACCAACTTTGGTGATGCTAAATTTTTTTGATAAAATAAACAAACGCTTCGCAAACATTATTTCCAAACTTTTTCTTTTTAAACTTTCTGGTATTTATCCATCTTTCAGATAAATGATCGCATGAAAACAGCAAAAAGAAAAGTTGATATAGTTGTGATTTCTGATGTGCACCTCGGCACTTATGGCTGCCACGCCAAAGAACTCCTTCACTATCTTAAAAGTATCAAGCCAAAAACGGTTGTATTAAACGGAGACATTATTGATGTTTGGCAATTCAGTAAAAATTATTTTCCAAAAAGCCACATGAAAATTGTGCGCCATTTAATGGGCTGGGCAAGTAAAGGAATCAAGACTTATTACATTACAGGAAACCATGATGAAATGCTGCGCAAATTTGCCGGTTTTAAAATGGGTTTACTGCGCATCGTCAATAAACTTGTTTTGGAAATTGGTGAAAATAAAAAGGCATGGATCTTTCATGGTGATGTGTTTGATGTAACGATGCAGCATTCAAAATGGCTTGCAAAGCTTGGTGCTGTTGGATATGATACACTCATCCTGATAAACCGCTTTGCAAATTTTGTTTCAGAAAAAGTTTTTAAAAAAGGCAAGTTATCTTTTTCAAAGAAAATAAAAGACAGTGTAAAGAGCGCTGTAAAATTCATTAATAATTTTGAACAAACAGCCGCAGATATTGGTATTGCAAACGATTATGATTACGTTGTTTGCGGGCACATTCACCAGCCTGAATTACGCCTGATCTCTAATGAAACCGGATCTATCACTTATCTTAATTCAGGTGACTGGATAGAAAATTTAACGGCACTTGAATACACCAATAATGAATGGAGAATTTATAAATACAACACCGAAGAATTTATAAATACTGGTGAAGAA
>JABDGW010000099.1:1306-6391 GCA_013285855.1 Bacteroidota bacterium | reverse complement strand
CAGGAATTCAATATCATGAAACCACAATAGCTTCGTTTAAAATATTTCTATCTGAAAATATTGTATGCTATACAAGGCACAGGCAACGGACATTTAAGCAGGGCTAAAGATATTATTCCGTTACTGCAGCAACAAGGCAAGCTTGATATTTTAATAAGCGGAACGCAGGCTGATATTGATCTTCTATATACTATTGCTTACCGGTTTAAAGGACTGAGTTTTATTTTTGGTAAAAAAGGCGGCGTTAATATTATAGAGACTTATAAAAAAGCAAATCTTAAACGTCTTTTTAAAGAAATAAGCAGTCTGCCTGTTGAAAAATACGATGTAATTATAAATGATTTTGAACCGGTATCTGCATGGGCCTGTTACATGAAAAATAAAGACTGTATTTCATTAAGCCATCAATCAGCAGTGCTAAATAAAAATGCGCCACAGCCAAAGATTATTGACCTCGCAGGAAAATCTATTTTAAAAAAGTATGCGCCTTCAACAGTGCAATATGGTTTTCATTTTAAAACATATGACAGCAATATTTTTACGCCGGTTATAAGAAAAGAAGTGCGTGAAATGCGGATAGAAAATAGAAAACATTATACCGTTTACCTGCCTGCGTATGATGATGAAAGAATTATTAAAGTGCTTCGTGAATTTAAAAATACTGAATGGAAGGTTTTTTCAAAACACAATAAAAAACCGTTAAAGCAAAAAAATATTTCTATCTATCCTATAAACAATGAAGCATTCATCAAAAGTATAGCTTCTGCAGAAGGTATTTTATGTGGAGCCGGTTTTGAAACACCGGCAGAGGCTTTATTCATGCAGAAAAAATTAATGGTCATTCCTATGAAAGGCCAATATGAACAACAATGCAACGCAGCAGCATTAAAGCAGATGGGTGTACCTGTAATAAAAAGTTTAAAACTAAAACATGCTGATAAAATAAATACCTGGCTTCAGTCTGATAAAAAAATAGCAGTTAATTACCCGGATATTACAGCAAGTATTATTAATACCATTTTTCTCGAAGCATCTAAAAATATAAACCCTTCACGCGTGGTGAGAAGAAATGATTCACCTAAGCAATTGCGATACTATATATTTAAAAAAATCTTTGCACAGCTAACATGAATATTTCAAAAGAAGATTTTGGCAAAGATTTTAACTGGGGCGTTTCTTCAGCCGCTTTTCAAATTGAAGGTGCACATGATAAAGATGGAAAAGGCGCATCTGTTTGGGATTTATTTTCTCAAAAAAAAGGAAAGATATACAACAGTCATCATGCTCGTATTTCCTGCGATTTTTACAACAGGTATTACGAAGATATTTTGTTGATGAAGCAAATGAATATTTGCAATTATCGCTTTTCGTTATCGTGGAGCAGGATCTTTCCTGACGGCATTGGTAAGATAAATTTTTCAGGTGTTGAATTTTATAACAGGGTTATTGATTTTTGTTTGAGTGAAGGCATTCAGCCATGGATCACACTTTACCATTGGGATCTGCCACAGGCACTTGAACAAAAAGGTGGCTGGACAAACCGCGACATAATCAATTGGTTTAGCGAATATGTTTTGTTTTGTATTAAAACTTTTGGAGATCGCGTTACACATTGGATGATATTAAATGAGCCAATGGTTTTTACCGGTGCAGGTTATTTCCTCGGTGTTCATGCGCCTGGAAAAAAAGGCTTATCAAATTTTTTAGCCGCTGCACATCATGCTTGTTTATGCCAGGCAGAAGGCGGCAGAATTGCAAGATCATACAAGCCAGGTTTAAAAATAGGTACTACATTTTCTTCTTCTCATATTGAAGCAAATACGAATAATATTAAAGACCAGCAAGCACAAGTAAGAATAGACGCATTGTTAAACAGAATGTTTCTTGAGCCATTACTTGGTTTAAATTATCCCGTAAAAGATCTGAAGGTATTAAGAAGAATGGAAGAGTTCATAAAAGATGGCGATGAACAAAAGCTCTCTTTTAATATGGACTTTATTGGTGTTCAAAATTATACAAGGGAGATTGTGCGCTTTGACTTTTTTACACCATTTGTGCAGGCAAAAATTATTAAGGCTGATAAAAGAAAGGTTGAGCGGACTGTGATGAACTGGGAAGTGTATCCCTCATCTGTTTACCATATTTTAAAAAAATATGCGGCTTATAAAAACATGCCTGAAATGATTGTGACAGAAAGTGGCGCCGCATTTGAGGATAGATTGATTGATGGAAAAATTGATGATGCAGCGCGAAAAATTTTTATTCAAAACCATATCGCAGAAATATTAAAAGCAAAAGAGGAAGGTGTAAAAGTCAATGGATATTTGGTGTGGAGTTTCACTGATAATTTTGAATGGGCGGAAGGTTATAAACCCCGTTTCGGTTTAGTATATATAGATTTTGAAACGCAGCAACGCATCATTAAAGCATCCGGCAAATGGTATAGCGATTTTTTAAGCAATCAAGAACAAATGACTGTAAAAACTATTGCAGCAGCTCAAAACAATCTTTTAATATCTTAATATTAAATTCAGCAGCAGTTTTACATGGGTCTCCATCAATATGCAAAGGTGCATGATCTAAATTTTTAATAGTAAGTGCATCGGTTTGAAAATACAAAATGGTTTTTCCGGAAATATTTTTGGCAACTTCCTGCAGGTTATTAATACCGCGTATTTGTTTCAGTACAGCCAACAATAATTTTGCCTTATGCATTTTCTGCACTATCACAATATCCAGCAAGCCATCGTTTAGCTTAGCTTTTGGCGCAATGGTTACATTGTTACCAAACTGGTTGCTGTTTGCAATACTTATAAAATAAGCATCCGTAAAAAAAGAAAATTCATCCATTATAATTTCAAAGCTGTAAGCGGGTGCTTTAAAAAAATGAAGGAGTGTTTGTTGCACGTATGTTGCCAGCCCGCGTTTTGGAAGCGCTGCAAATTTATGTGCGATCGTTGCATCAAAGCCAAGGCCACTTAACATGCAGGCGTAATGATTGCCCACCATGAATGCATCTGTTTTTTTTGAGCCTTGATTAAAAACAACCTGTAACGCACGATCTGTATTTTTAGGTATTCCTGCTGCATAAGCAAGACCGTTGCCGCTGCCGGCGGGTATAATACCAAATTTTACATTGCAGCCACGAAGCGAACCAGTGACCTGGTTTACTGTTCCATCTCCGCCAACAATAATAATGTCTGTAATTTTTTCATGTTCAATTCTTTTTCTTAGCAGCGTATAATCACCTTTAGCATTAGTGGTGAGCAATTCAAATTGCAGGTTTTTTGCTTTGGTTGTTGTTTCTATTTTTTTAATCAACGCAGCTTTTGTGGTACCGCCTGATTTTGGATTAAACACATAAATTATTTTCCGGCTCATTATAATTTGTTATACAATGCAAGCATACTAATAAGTATTATAGCATAAATGAAATTAGAGCATTTTTAGCTCCTTGACATGAAACCATAAACTGATTTCGATAAAATAATTTGTGGCTTTATACGGGCATGTTTCAAAGACTTACGCCCATTTTTACCGCACGTCATACAATCTAATCCAAAGTTTATTTCTACCTGGATCATTCAAGAGGCAGTCTTACAAGTTGAGGTTGCATTTCCTTCCATTAAAACAGTTGCATCATTATTATTTTCAGGTAATTTTCTTGCGAAGTAGTTGCTTTAATTACCTGCAATGCATCTGCATCAAAACCAATTGCTTTACAATGTGTGAATGCTTCATTTAAGAAATGCACTGCATCAGTATCAGCTTCCAATGTAGCCACACTATTTGTTCCTTTAGGAAATATTTACGGTTGCCCTTTACCACCACCTGAGCCATATATATTGCCAGTAGCAAAGCTTCCGTCATTCGCTGCTAGTTGCACATAAATGGAAGCCAGTTCTGCAGGTTGACCTGGTCTTCCAAAAGCAGTATCACTGCCAAATTGTTTTAGCTTTTCCATAGTTGCGCCGCCACTTACTTGCAATGGGGTCCATATTGGGCCAGGCGCCACACCATTTACACGAATACCTTTCGGACCTAATTGTTTTGCTAATGATTTTACATAGTTCATTGTTGCAGCCTTCGTTTGCGCATAATCATACAAATCAGGCGAAGGATCATATGCCTGTTCTGATGTTGTACCAATAATTACAGAACCGGGTTGCAAATGTGGCAATGCATTTTTTATAATCCAGAACGGAGCATAAATATTTGTCTTCATCGTCCAGTCAAACTGTTCTGTTGAAATATCAAGAATGGATGCATGCGTTTGTTGTCGTGCAGCATTGCACACAATAATATCAAGACCATTCAATGCAGTAAACGCATCGTCAACTAATTTTTTACAAAAAGCTTCATCACGCAAATCGCCAGGTAACGCAATTGCTTTTCTTCCCTCTGCTTTAATTAATGTAATTACTTCCTGTGCGTCTGGTTCTTCTGTTGGATAATAATTGATAGCGACATCTGCACCTTCACGTGCGTAAGCAATGGCTGCTGCGCGTCCCATACCTGAATCACCACCAGTTATCAAGGCTTTCCTTCCTTTCAATCTTCCTGAACCTTTATAACTTTTTTCGCCATGATCTGGCTTTGGATTCATTTTACTCGCAAGGCCAGGCCATGGTTGTGATTGCTCTTCAAAAGGGGGCTTCGGATATTTTGTTGTTGGATCTTCTAAATCCATTGTATCATTTGCTTCCATTTCTAAATTGTTTGCGTTAGATAATGAAGGTTTAATTGTTAATGCAGCAATACCTGCACCAATACCTGCAAGTATTTTACGACGGTTAATTGTTTTCTCCATAATACGATTGGGTTTATGTTATAATTAAAGGTTGAGGGTTGAATAATATATAAAGAGGTTTCAATTAATTATTCAAACGTTGTGCCTGTAATTAAAATCCAAAATGAGTTATCATCCTGTAGATTCTTTCGCAAACCCTGATTAATTAAACAATTCACTATTGTGCTTCAAAGAAATTGTAGCTATACGAAAAAAATATCATGAAATTGTTGGTGTGTGGCATTCTTTCATCTACTGGTTAAGCTGTTGTGAAATTGCATAATGATATAAGAAAC
>JABDGW010000099.1:0-1296 GCA_013285855.1 Bacteroidota bacterium | reverse complement strand
GTGGCATTCTTTCATCTACTCAAAACCTGACTGTGTAAAAAATTGCAGAATTAAATTATACTATTAATGTTTATTAAATAAAAATCAACGGCACGATTTTTTAATTACAAAAATTTCAACCTGAAGAACTTTTTCGCTTCAGCATAATTAATCAAAATAAATATTTATGAATACGAACAATCAGTGTGCACTAATAACAGGTGCAACAAGCGGCATTGGCTATGAGTTAGCAAGATTATTCGCAGAAAATAATTATGATCTGGTCATTGTTGCACGAAATGAAGATGAATTAAGTGATACAGCAAACCGGTTAAAACAAAAATATAACATTGACGTAATCACTATTTCGGAAGACTTGTTTACACAAGATGCGGCATTTGAACTTTGCGATAAAATAAAAGAAAACAATATTAAAGTGGATGTATTAGTGAATGATGCAGGTCAAGGTTATTATGGAAAATTTGTTGATACAGATATTTATCGTGAACTCGATATTATTAACTTAAATATTGCTTCACTTGTAATTCTTACAAAGCATTTTTTGAAAGAAATGGTTGCACGGGGTGATGGGAAAATTTTAAATCTTTCATCTATTGCCAGTAAAGTACCCGGACCTTATCAATCTATATATCACGGTACAAAAGCATTTGTGCAATCTTTTACTGAAGCTATACGTGCAGAAGTAAAAGATACAGGTGTGACTGTAACAGCATTATTACCCGGTGCAACTGATACCGATTTCTTTAATAAAGCAGATATGCTGGAATCAAAAGTTGTTCAGGAAGGGAAACTTGATGATCCTGTAAAAGTTGCAAAAGATGGATTTGATGCATTGATGCGTGGCGATGATAAAGCTGTGTCAGGATTTAAAAATAAGTTACAGGTTGCTATGAGCAATGTTACACCCGACGATACAGTGGCAAAGCAAATGTTGAAACAACAAGAACCGGTAAATAAAAAAAATAAAATTTAAAACTAAGATATGAAAGCAGCAGTTGTGCATACTGGCGGTTCTATAAAATATGAAACCGTTGATGATCCAATTATCAAAGAAAACAGGGATGCAATTATTAAAGTGACGGCAACCGCTATTTGCGGATCTGATTTACATATTTATCGTGGCAGTTTACCACAAACCAGACCTTTAGTAATGGGCCATGAATTTATGGGTATTGTAGAAGAAACAGGCTCTGGTGTAAATAATTTAAAACGTGGAGATCGTGTTGTTGTGCCGTTTCCTATTGCATGTGGACATTGTTTTTTTTGCGAACATGATTTGCCTGGTCATTGTGAAAA
>JABDGW010000098.1 GCA_013285855.1 Bacteroidota bacterium | reverse complement strand
CCTGTTTGTTATTTTCATCAAGCAATTCAACAATAATTAATTCATGCTGCAAATGGCCGCCGCAACCTGCGCTGCATTCTGTAAACGCTGTTTGCATTTCAGTAGAAGCATACGTTGAATACAATTTAATATTCCATGCTTCCATAATTTTTTTACCTAAAATATTTAATGAGCAATCAGGATTGCGGATATTCTCGCCAATGCAAACCGCTTTTGTTACAGATGTTTGATGGATATTAATATTATGCTCTTCTGCATATTGAATTAATTTAAGAATGAATGATGGTACAGCAACAATAACTGTTGGTTTTTGCCGATGGATGGTTTCCCACTGCAACGCAGGCACGCCAGGACCAAGGCGAATAATGCCGCCACCCATTTTGCGAATACCTGAATAATATGCAATGCCGGCCATGAACTGCCTGTCGAGTGTAAGCATTAGCTGGTAAACATCATCAGCAGAACCATCAGCAGTTATAAAAGAATTGTACTCATTATAAGCCAAACGTTGCAGGTCATTTTCAGTAAGTGCAATTGAAACAGGGCTTCCCAATGTACCGGAAGTTGAAGTATATTCTATGATGCATTTTTTATCAACACATAAAAATTCTTCATTGTTTTTTTGCAGATCTTCTTTGCTTGTTGTTGGAAGTAATGATAAATCTTCAAGCGTTTTTATTGATGAAACATTAATTCTGTGTTGTGCAAATACTTTTTTATAAAAAGGGGAATACGTATTTATGTATGCTAATTGCTGTTGCAATTTTTCTTCCTGCAATAATTTAATTTTCTTCGCTGGTTGATAAGCTGCTTCAAAAAAATTCATGACTCTTTTTCTATAATGACTACGGCTACGGCTATTGTTTTTAAGTGCGACAAAGAAACCGAAATTTTTATGATTCCCAAACTGCGGATGGTATTTTGTGTTTCACCGCTAAAAACCAGTTCCGGCTTGCCTTCTGTATCATGCGTTATTTCTATTTCATTAAAATGTGTGCCGGTTGCCCAGCCTGTTCCGGCAGCCTTAAAAAAAGCTTCTTTTGCAGCAAAGCGTGCAGCATAATGTTCAAATTTATTAGCTTTGGATTCACAGTAATTAATTTCATTATCAGAAAAAATCAATTTCTTAAACCCGTTTTCTTTCTTAATTTTTTGTTCAATTCTTTCAACATCAATCATATCAATTCCAATACCTGCAATCATAATTTACATTTATCAATTTGCAAAATACATTGTTCTTTCTTTGTAATTTTTATAATAAACAAACCATCACCGCTTTTGTTAAGTATATTGATTAAGCAGTTATGAAATATCTGGCAGTTAATTCAATTTTCTTATTATCATCAATCCTTTCATTTTCGCAAAGCATGCAACCAGCCATGTATAAAGACGTTGTTTTTAATAAAGTAATCATTCAAAAAGAAATACTGTATGATTCAAACAACAATATAAAAACAAAATACCGGCAATTTGATTTTTATGAACCTGAAAATGATTCTTCAATTAAACGCCCTTTAATTATCTGGATGCATGGCGGCGGATTTAAATATGGTTCTAAAAATGCAAAAGAGATAACAATTTGGGGAAACGAATTTGCGCAACGCGGTTATGCTTTTGCAGCGATCAATTACAGGTTAAGCAAAAAGAATACATTGTTTAAGTTCAAAGATTTAGTGGAGGCTTGTTACGAGAATGTTGATGATGTTAAGAAAGCAATTTTATTTTTTAAATTAAATGCAACGAAGTTTAATATTGATACAAATAAAATAATTCTTGGCGGTAACTCTGCCGGCGGTGTTATTGCGCTGCAATCTGTGTACAGTAATTCAGCTGATATGCAAAATGTAATTGACAGTAATAAAATAATTGCGGGCACAGGAAAGTACAACACTGAAAATATTGCGGCAATAATAAATTTTTGGGGTGCAATATTTAATGATGCCTGGTTATCACGAGCGAAGGTTCCTATTGTAAGTGTACATGGTGCAAAAGATAAAACAGTTCCTATTGATCATAAAGGCGTTGCTTTTTTTGGCAGCTTGGCAATTCATAAAAAATCTGATTCATTGCACATTCCAAACGATATAAAGATTTATGAAAGTTATGGGCATGAACTGCAAAAACATTTCAACCCTTTTTTCAGAAGCAACGCTACAAAGAAGCGATGGAAGGAAGCGGCACAATTTGCTGCTAATTTTTTATATGATAATTTGCTGAAGCAACATAACTAAACATAGCAAACAACCAATTTTGTTTTATTATAAGTTCAGAATATTTTTGTCGCTGATTTTTCGGGATGTAGCGCAGCCCGGTAGCGCGCTTCGTTCGGGACGAAGAGGCCGCTGGTTCGAATCCAGTCATCCCGACTGAATGTATTATGTTTATATTTTACAAAGCGAGAAAGATAAACGCTATTATATTGGTAGCACTTCAAACGTAAATGAGCGTTTGAAGTTTCATAACGCAGGATTACAACGATCAACCAGAAATAGAACACCCTTTAGATTAATATATTGAAGAGTTATCTGATAAATCAACTGCCTTAAAAAGGGAAAAAGAAATTAAGAATTTTAAAGGTGGTAGATCATTTAAAAAATTGATTTTAGGATGTAGCCCCGCTTAGGCGGGGCGCTTCGTTCGGGACGAAGAGGCCGCTGGTTCGAATCCAGTCATCCCGACTGAAACTTATATAATAAGCCTGCAATACAACAATTGCAGGCTTATTATTTTTTTTAAAACAGCTTTGCGTATTAATTACTTCAATCCTTTTGTTACATCAACTGCTTCAGATTTATATTGTGCTGCAGCCTGGTTAAATTTTGGAACCTGCACATCAATAATGATTTTTAATTTTTGCAATGGAATAGAAAAACGTTGGGACAAATCATTAAACAAATCATATTCCTGCTGTGTTGGTTTATTATCTGAAGATGCAACTTGCTGTTTTAATGCGCCTAATTTTTCCATCAGTTTTACCGGGTAACGTAAACCATCTTCGCCAGCTTTTATTTTAGGCTGATATAAATCATCTTCAATTTTTTGCATCGAATCAAGTATCGGTTTGCTTATATCTTTTAATGGTTTTATCCTGGCTGTATCTTCAAAACCGTTTATAAAATCATTCATCTGGGTTCTTACAGATTGTAATTGTTTTATTGCAGTACTTATTTCAGTTTGCTTTTGTGTTATTTTATTTGTGAGATCAAATTGCGCCTGCAGGTCTGCCTGCGTTGATTTTACTTTTGGATTTAATTGTATGGTGAATGAACGTTCAGATAATAAAGTATCTCCATTGTATAATCTTACTTTATAATTGCCGGGTAAAGCTTTTGCACCGCCTAACTGGCTATTATAAATCCAGTCATCTGAAAAACGTTTTGCATCGCCATAACTTAAATCCCAAACAAAACGATAAGTTCCTGTTTCATTTTTTAAAACCTCATCTATCTTATCTTTTTTCTCCTCATAAAAATCATCGTTCTTTTCAACCGCTTTGCCACGCTTGTCTTTCAGGTTTGAATAAGTAATAATACTATCTCCTTTATCATTTAAAAACTCCAGTTTTAATTCTTTTGATACAGGTTTTATTAGCCTGTAATAAACAATTACACCGTTTGGTGCATTCACTCCATCCTGCAAACTGGGGTCATTAACCTGTGAACCATCCATGCGATAAGATGTGCGTGGTGTAAAAAGCTGTGCATTTATTTTATTGGAATCGCTGTGCAGTTCGTATAATAATGTTGCGTCATCAAGTATCCAAAACGCACGTCCATGTGTTGCCAGCACAACTTCCTTCATGTCTTTTTTAATCTGTATGTCGTGCACTGGTGTTACGGGCAAATTCTCTTGAATGGAATGCCAGTGGCTGCCATTATCAAACGAAACATAAATGCCTGTTTCTGTTCCTGCATACAATAAACCTTTGCGGTTCGGATCTTCGCGCACACATCTTGCATATACATTCTGTGGCAAGCCGGTTGTTATCAACTGCCATGTTTTTCCATAATCTGTTGTGCGGAAAATATATGGTTTTGTATTATCAATTCTATAAGCATGTGCAGCAAAATAACAAGTGCTCTCATCAAAATGGGAAGGCTCAATAATACTCACCGTTGCCCATTTTGGCAATGCAGCCGGCGTAACATTTTCCCAGTTCTTGCCATCATCTTTAGTTACATGTACAAGACCATCATCACTGCCAGCCCAAAGCACACCTTGCTTTGCGGACGATTCTGCAAATGCATAAATATCACAATACACTTCTGAACCGGTGTTATCTGGTGTTATGGGCCCTCCGCTTTGTTTTTGTTTTGATGTATCGTTGGTTGTTAAATCAGGGCTGATGATTTCCCAGCTCATGCCACCATTTGTTGAACGATGCACATATTGCGATGTACAATACAAAGTGTTGTTGCCCCATGGCGAAAAAGCAATTGGGTACGTCCATTGAAAGCGGTATTTTTTTGCAATCACTCCTGCGCCATCATTTATTTCAGGATACACAGAAACAACCTGGTATTGTTCATTGCTTTTATCATGCCGCGTCATTATTCCATCGTATTCACCGCCGTAAGATATTTGCGGATTTGTCGGGTCAGGAACAATATAGCCAGCTTCGCCACCTGCTGGTGTGTACCAATCGTTTTTGCTGATTGAATAACCTGTTGTTCTTGATGCAATACGCACAGGTCCCCAATCCTGCTGGCCGCCATAAACATTATATGGAAAATCATTATCTAGATTTACATGATAGAATTGTCCGGTTGGCAAATCTTCATCCGTCCACGCTTTGCCGCCGTTAAAAGTTACGGCAGTGCTTCCATCATCACCAATAATAAAATTATCCGGATTATCAGGATTAATCCACATGTCATGATTATCGCCATGCTCCTGGTTAATAACTGTAAAAGTTTTACCGCCATCAATAGATTGCCAGAATTCAACATTCATTACAAACACATGATTTTCGTTTTTAGGATCAACCCAAACACCGCTGAAATACCAGGGGCGTTGCGTAAGATCATTTTTTGTTGATACGCGGCTCCATGTTTTGCCCGCATCCATACTGCTGAACAAGCCGCCATTCTTATTTTCAACCATTGCATAGATATGATTTGAATTGGAAGCTGTAACACCAATGGTTATCTTACCTAAAAGGCCTTTTGGCAAACCCGTATTATTTGAAAGCAATTGCCAGGTATCACCGCCATTTGTTGATTTATATAAACCGCTTCCTGTGCCGCCATCATTCAGGCTCCACGAATTGCGATAGCATTGCCATAGCGATGCATAAATAACAGAAGCATTGTTGGGATCGAAACGCATATCAATTGCGCCGGTGCTGTCATTCTTAAACAAAATTTGTTTCCATGTTGTGCCGCCATCTGTGCTGCGATATACGCCGCGTTCTTTATTTGCACCAAACATTTTTCCCATTACTGCAGCATACACCATATCAGGATTATTTGGATTGATAAGAATACGCCCAACAGCCGAAGCATCAAGATTTAAAACATGCTTCCAGGTTTTTCCTGCATCAGTTGATTTATAAATTCCATCGCCCATAATTGCCGTGTTGCGGATGGCATATTCACCCATGCCTGCAAAAATTATATTAGGGTTGGATGCAGCAACAGCTAATGAGCCGACAGAAGAAGAATGAAAACCTGAATCAGAAAGCGGTAACCATGTATTGCCGCCATCAATCGTTTTCCAGATACCGCCGCCGGTAGCACCCATGTAATAAATATATGGCTGATTGATAACACCGGTTACCGCCAAACATCTTCCGCCGCGCCATGGGCCTATGCACCGCCAATTAAGTGTAGTGAGTGTGGAAGAATCATAATCTTCCGGCGTTAATTTTTGTGAAGCAGATTCAGTGATTTTTTTTTGTGCAAATGTTGTGCTACTTAGTGAAAATATTGCAAGCAGTAAAAATAGAGAGCGCATAAGTTGTAATTATAGCAATAAATATAAATCATCATAGTTGTAATTTGAAGATATGGAGTAATAATAATATAACCTGCTGCATAAGTTGTATTTTAGTATTGTATGAGAGCAGCTTTACATAAAACAATATCATACCTTTTGCTTTGTATTGCACTGCTGCCTTTAATTTTTGCTGTGTACATCCAAATGTCAGAATCAGTTATTCATCATCAAATGAAAGAAGCACTCGAGCAAAAAAATCTTGTAACTGTGCATATAAAATCATCGCAAATAGTTTGGATTGAAGAAGGAAAAGAAGCCAGCATAAACGGTGATATGTTTGATGTTGAAAAATATTTAATCAAAGGAAATGATATTGAATTGACAGGTTTATTTGATAAAGCGGAAGATGCTTTATTTGCACAGATAAATAATTCACAACAAAATAATACTGATGCAACGGGAAGCATATCCGTATTAAAATGGTTTGGCTGTTTTAACTGGAACACGCATCAAACAAACCTTGAAATTATACCTGCAAAAAAAATATTAGCTGCATCCCTTCAACAAAATCATTCTTTTAAAAACCCTGTTTTATCCTGCGACACACCGCCTCCCAAATCAGCAATTATCTAATCACGTTTTATTCCTGGTATATCGCTTTAATAAAGGCTATAAACACAGCGTAACAATATTGTTTTTTACGCCTGAGTTCAGCATTAATTCTTGTTTGTTCATTCTTCAATCATGTATCATGCCCGTTAAAAAAGTCTGTGCAATAAACAAAAAAGATTTGTTTCGTTTAATTACAATATTTCTTTTCATACTCATACAAGCTGCGCTGTTTGCCCAAGGCTCCTTAACCGGAAAAATTACCGATAGTAAAAATCAGGCTGTATTAGCCGGCGCTTCCATTTACATTCCCGATATAAAAATAGGCGCCATCTCAAAATCAGATGGTAGTTATGAAATAAAAAACATTGAACGCGGAACATATCTTATTGAAGTAAGTTATGTGGGCTATGCACCGCAATACAAAGAAATTAATTTTAAAGGCAGCGAAACAGCAGATTTCAATCTTGAGCAATCCAGTGTTGAATGGCCGGAAGTTGTTGTAACAGGCGTTGCATCAGCAACAGAACAAAGAACCAACCCCATCCCTGTAAGTTTTGTAACACGCAAAGCTTTGCTTGAGCAATCATACAACAATATTATTGATGCTTTATATTATGCACCGGGTGTTTCTGAAATAACTATGGGGCCTGCAATTTCAAAACCTGTTATACGAGGATTGGGATACAACCGTGTTGTTACTGTGAATGATGGCATAAGACAGGAAGGTCAGCAATTTGGTGATGAGTTCGGTATTGAAATAGATGCTTACACAGTTGATAAAGTAGAAATATTGCGCGGGCCTGCAAGCTTAAGTTATGGCTCTGATGCAATGGCTGGAGTAATTAATATGTTGCCTGGACCTACATTGCCTGAAGGTCAAATAAAAGGAAGTATTCTTGGTGCTTATCAAACAAATAA
>JABDGW010000097.1:1793-8068 GCA_013285855.1 Bacteroidota bacterium | reverse complement strand
TACTAATATTGCCGGCGCTTACTGGAAAGGCGATGAAAAAAATAAACAACTTACCCGTTTATACGGCATCTCATTTCCATCTCAAAAAGAACTGGATGAATATTTAGCGTTGGTTGAAGAAGCGAAGAAAAGAGATCATCGCAAGCTTGGAAAAGAGTTGAGTATTTATACAATGGATGATGATGTTGGCCAGGGTTTGATCATGTGGATGCCGAATGGAACAGTCATCATTGAAGAGTTGGAAAAACTCGCAAAAGAAACAGAGGAAGCTGGCGGTTATAAGCGTGTTGTAACGCCGCACATAGCGAAGGAAAGCATGTATTTAACCAGCGGGCACTTGCCGTATTATGCAGACAGCATGTATCCACCGATGGAACTGGAAGGTGAGAAATATTATTTGAAATCAATGAACTGCCCACATCACCATAAAATCTATGCGGCAGAACCAAAAAGTTATCGTGATTTACCATATCGTTTAGCAGAATATGGAACAGTTTATCGGTATGAACAAAGTGGTGAATTATTTGGGCTAATGCGTGTGCGTTGTTTGCACATGAACGATGCGCATATCTATTGCAGCAAAGAACAATTTGCAGATGAGTTTCGTGCGGTAAATGATATGTATTTAAAATATTTCAACATTTTTGGAATTGATAAGTACGTGATGCGTTTATCACTTCACTCAAAAGAAAAGTTAGGAATTAAATATGTGAACGAACCTGAGTTGTGGAAGGAAACTGAAGAAATGGTTCGCCAGGTTTTAATTGAATCAAAAATTCCTTTTGTTGAAGTGCAGGATGAAGCTGCGTTCTATGGGCCAAAAATAGATGTGCAGATTTATTCTGTAATTGGCCGTGAGTTTACTTTAGCAACCAACCAGGTTGATTTTTCACAACCAAGAAGTTTTGGCCTTACGTTTACAACGCCAGAAAATAATTCTGATATTCCGTTGATCATTCATCGCGCTCCACTTGGTACACATGAGCGTTTTATCGGTTTCTTATTGGAACATTATGCAGGTAGGTTTCCAACATGGTTATCACCGGTGCAGGTAAAAATTCTTCCAATCAGCGATAAATTTTTGCCCTATGCAAAAGAAGTTTTCACACAATTAAAAAAAGCAGGTATAAGAGCCGAAACAGATGAGCGCAGCGAAAAAGTTGGCAGGAAGATACGCGATGCGGAAATAGGTAAAGTACCTTACATGCTGGTGATTGGCGAAAGGGAAACTATGGAAAGAAAACTTGCGGTAAGAAAGCATAATAAAACGGAAGCTGAACCTCAGGGAATTGAAGATTTTATTAATTTGGTGAAAGAAGAAATTGCTGAAAGAAAATAAATTAATTTTACAGAACATTAAAAGATTTAACCACTAAATTTTATTTCTAATTATTCACGAAAAAACAATTAATGGCTTTACCACAGAGAGGAAGATTTAATCCTCGTTTTAACAGGCAGCCGGAGCCTGAACATCGTATTAACGAAAGAATCCGGGTACCACAAGTAAGATTGGTTGGCGATAACGTAACTGTTGGCATTTATCCAACACAGGAAGCACTACGCATTGCACAACAACAGGAACTTGATCTTGTTGAAATTTCACCCAATGCTGATCCACCTGTTTGTAAGGTAATTGACTATAAAAAATTTCTTTACGAGAAAAAACGTAAGGAAAAAGAAATGAAAGCAAATGCCAAGCAAAGTGAAGTAAAAGAAATACGCTTTACGCCAGGCACTGATGACCATGACTTTGAATTCAAAACAAAACACGCTGAACGTTTCTTAAAAGAAGGTGATAAGGTGAAAGCTTACGTTCAATTCAAAGGCCGTGCTATTATGTTTAAAGAGCGCGGAGAATTGTTATTGCTGAAATTTGCTGAACGTCTTAGCGAAGTTGGCGTTTTGGAGGGGATGCCTAAAATGGAAGGTAAAAGAATGTTAGTAATTTTTGCACCTAAGCCAGTTAAGAAAAAAGCGTAATTTTTAAAATTTAATTTTCCAAATAACTTTCACGCGCAGATAATAGTGCCTGTAATTGTATAACCGATTCTTCTCTTCCGCATAAATCAGCCAGTGTCATTTTATCTAAAACCTGGTCAACTGCAAACTGGATTATCTTCCATAAAGAGCGTGCGGAGCAATCAACAGAATTGGTACAAAGATTTAGTGCACCAATATGGGTGGCGCAAAATTCTGTATTGAACAATGCGCCACCCAATGTTTTTAAAACCTTATTAATATTTATTTGGGAGGAAGGTTTTGAAAGAATGTAACCTCCTTTTTGCCCCGGCGTACTTTTTAAAAAACCGCCTAACCGCAACTGCCGTGTAAGCTTAGCAGCATAATGCGCTGTTAAGCCTTCCGCTTCGCTTATCTGCGGAATACTCAAGCCGCTTTTTTCATCGGCACATCTTGCAATGCGAATGAGAATGCGGATACCATATTCTTCCTGTGCGGTTATTTTCATAATTCAAAAGTTGAAAGTCAAAATTTAAAACTGTAACGCTATAAAATTTTGGCTTTTGAATTTTTATTTTTGACTTTCTACTTCCAACGGATCAACATCAAAATGCTCAATAAAATATTGCCTCAGTGATTCAACTGATGCATCTTCATTCTCTTTTGTACAAACTTCATTGTATTTATTGATAAGCGCATCTGCAATATCGCCTGCTGCACTTCTTTCAATCTGGTGACGATGTAAAATAAAAATCAGTTCACCATCTTTAAATAAATAAATATTTGGTGAGCTTGGTGTGATGCCTTGCAAATATGCGGAACGGAAATAACCTACTGCATCTTTTTCCATACCTGCAAACAAAGTGAACCTTTCATCAGGAACTACTTTACTGAATAAAGAAAGCAAAGCGCCTGGTCTTGCTACTCTTGCGCCACAACCACATACTGAATTCAATACAACCATTATTATTTTTCCATCGTTACGCTGCAATGCTGCATCCACATCTACAGGTGTAAGCATTTGTGTGAATCCGTTATCGGTAAGTTCTTTACGATAAGGTGCGGCAACCTGTTCAGGATAACTTGGTCCTTGATTGCCGATTAAACTATCTACGCTTATTTGTGCCATGTTTATTTAATTAAAATTTTATATTAATGATTAATAATTTATTTCTACATAAAACCTAATTCCAACGCTGCTACTTCACTCATCATACTTTTATCCCACGCCGGAGTCCATGTTACGGAAACATGTACATCATTTACCCCCTCAATCTCTCTTAATTTCTGATCCACTTCAACCGGAATTGTTTGTGCTGCCGGGCAACTTGGTGCAGTTAATGTCATTGTTATCTGCACGTTGTTTATCGGTAAAATATCAATAGTATAAATCAAACCCAAATCATAAATGTTCACCGGTATTTCGGGATCATGGATGGTTTGTAGTTTTTCAATTACTTTTTCTTTCAGTTCCTCTTCATTCATCATGACTGCTGTTTTAATTTATAAGCCAGTGCATAATTTTTCATTTGTTTTACCATTGAGAGCAAACCGTTGCTGCGTGTTTGCGCAAGATGTGTTGTCATGCCGATCTTATTTATAAAATCCAGTTTGGCATTTAATATCTCATCTGAAGTATGACCTGATAAAACCCTTATCAGCATACTCACCAAACCTCTTACAATCACTGCATCACTTTCTGCTTTAAAAAATATTCTTCCATCTTCTTCATTTGCAATTAAC
The DNA here is from genome assembly GCA_013285855.1 of Bacteroidota bacterium. Lineage (GTDB taxonomy): Bacteria > Bacteroidota > Bacteroidia > Chitinophagales > Chitinophagaceae > Parafilimonas. The sequence goes on along the minus strand of JABDGW010000097.1, from coordinate 4,366 downwards.
CAAACCTGGCTTTGACAACCTTTGATTTTGTTTTCATCGATCTTGAATTGCGGATCCAATAGTTCCAGCTTCTTTCCAAGATCAATGATGTATTCATATTTATCTTCCCAGTTATCAAACAATGAAAACTCTTCAACAATTTCATCTTCTGTTTCCTGTATTGTTTGAACTATTTCCAATTTTTAATTTTGACTTTTAGCTTTTGAATTATCTAAGCATCTTTATCGCTTTCTCAACTCCTTTTACCAACTCATCCACTTCTTCTTTTGTATTGTACATTGCGAATGATGCACGAACCGTTCCCGGAATTTCAAACCTGTTCATCAATGGTTGACAACAATGATGACCGGTTCTAACAGCAATTCCATAGTTATCTAACAAAATTCCCATGTCCTGCGGATGAACGCCATCAACAATAAACGAAACAACACTTGTTTTATGTTTTGCAGTTCCTATTAAACGCACACCATCAATTTTTGAGAGCTTATCCATCGCATATTTTGTAAGCGCTTCTTCATGCTTGCGAATGTTATCTTTTCCAACTTCATTTACAAAATCAAGCGCCGCTTTAAATGCAACGGTATCTGCAATGTTAGGTGTGCCTGCTTCAAATTTATAAGGCAAATCATTGTATGTTGTATGATCAAAAGTTACTTCTTTAATCATTTCGCCACCACCCATGTAAGGCGGCATTTCTTCCAGCAATTCTTTCTTGCCATACAACACGCCAACACCAGTTGGTCCGTAAACTTTATGGCTTGATATAACGAAGAAATCACAATCCATATCCTGTACATCAATATCCAAATGAACTGCAGATTGCGCCCCATCAACCAATACAATTATATTATGCTGACGTGCGATTTCAATAATTTCTTTTACCGGATTAATTGTTCCAAGCGAGTTTGATGCATGAACAATAGAAACAATTTTTGTTTTTGATGTGATGAGTGTTGAAAATTCATCCATCATCAATTCACCATTATTATCAACCGGAATTACTTTCAGCTTTGCCTTCTTTTCCAAACACAACATTTGCCACGGAACAATATTGGAATGATGTTCCATGCCTGAAATGATTATCTCATCACCTTCTTTAATATTTTGTCTGCCCCATGTTGCTGCAACTAAGTTGATGCCTTCCGTTACGCCGCGTGTAAATATGATTTCTTCGCGATATTTTGCGTTAATAAATTCTTTTACTGTATCACGTGTTGCTTCAAATGCAGCCGTTGCTTCTTCAGCCAAAGAATGAATACCGCGATGAATATTTGCATTGAATTGCTGGTAATAATTTACCAAGGCATCAATAACAACCTGTGGTTTTTGTGCTGTTGCCGCATTATCAAAATACACCAGATTCTTTCCTTTTACTTTTCTTTCAAGCACAGGAAATTGTTTGCGTATCGCCGTAACATCAAAAGGTTTTATATATGTTTCTGTTGAAATCATAATTTATCAACGCCTAAACGTTCATCTATTTTTTGTTCGAGATAACTGCGCAATTTTTCAGGCTTCACCTGTTCTAAAATATCTGTTGCAAATGCATGCAGCAATAAAGCTTTTGCCTGCTTCTCGCCAATGCCTCTTGCGCGTAAATAAAACATCGCATCTTCATCCAACTGACCAATCGTGCAACCATGCGAGCACTTTACATCGTCGGCAAAAATTTCTAATTGCGGCTTTGTATTTACAGATGCTGTATCACTCATCAATACATTTTTGTTGGATTGATAAGCGTTTGTTTTTTGAGCATCCTGTCTTACATAAATCTTACCATTAAAAACACCTGTTGAGCTTCCATCCATAATGCCTTTATACAATTCATTGCTAAAGCAATTTGGCATTATATTATCAACGATGCTGTGATTATCAACATGCGTTTTGCCATTAAGCATATATAATCCATAAATATGCCCTTCATTGTTCGGCGCTTCCAACACCATGTTAATGTTATTGCGAATTGTACCACCGTTTAATGTTACCGTAACGCAATGCGTAAAACATTTACCAACCTGCTGCACATGCGTTGTACCTACGTGATGGCAGTTCTCGTTTTCATCCTGCACTTTATAATATTCAAGCCTTGCATTTTGCTGCACTGCTATTTCTATTACTTCGTTTGTGAAGCTTTCATGTAAACCGTTGTTCTTATATATTTCAATCAGCTGCACCTGCGCATTTTCTTCAACCACAAATAAACTTCTTGGCTGCACAAAAACATTATCTGTGTTAGTGTCTGTCAGATGATAAATATAAATTGGTTTATAAATGGTTCTATGCTTCTTAATCAATACAAATAAACCATTTGCAATAAATGCTGTGTTCAAAGCATTCATACCATCTTTCATGTATTTGCTGCTTTGATTGAGATGCTGCTGTACATAATGCCTGTGTTCATTTTTCTGCAGCTTCATTTAATGATGAAATAACGATTGCATCATTATTAAAAGATGAGATCTCTTTTATAAAAACACCGTTCACAAAAAATAATTCCGCAGCGCACTCAGATTGCAAACGAATATTCTTCAATGTTTCATCAGAAGGCAAAACAGTGCTTGTATGCAGCTCGT
>JABDGW010000097.1:533-1783 GCA_013285855.1 Bacteroidota bacterium | reverse complement strand
ATAATATAATGCCAAATTGCTTTAGCAATGAATTGTATAAAGGCATTATGGATGGAAGCTCAACAGGTGTTTTTAATGGTAAGCAATGCAAGGCGTGTGTATTTCCATTCTTCGTTTCTTGAAGTTGGAATACCAAATTTATTGTAATGCTCAAATGCTTTTTTCGCGCATTGAGCCCAGCAAACCATTGCCTGCAATTGCACTTAACTCGTTGTATTTATTTTGTATCGTTTCTGTTAAACTCATAATACCTCACCCTCGTTCCTCCTATATCCCAAATGCTTTCGGGAGCGAAGGAAGTCGAGCTTTTGTTTTTTAATTTATCTTTTGCAAGAACAATTCAAATTTCGTTTTTCAATCAGCATAACTATTGAAACTTTTAAACTTCCTCTGCCACTTCCTGTTTAATAAAATCATAACCTTTTTCCTCAAGTTCCAATGCTAATTCTTTGCCACCTGATTTTACAATGCGGCCATTATATAATACATGCACAAAATCAGGAACTATATAATCCAATAAACGCTGATAGTGAGTAATAAGTAAAACCGCGTTATCTTTTTTACGTAAAGTATTTACACCATCTGCAACAATTCGCAACGCATCAATATCTAGCCCGCTGTCTGTTTCATCGAGGATGGCAAGCTTTGGTTCAAGCATGGCCATCTGGAAAATCTCATTGCGTTTTTTTTCACCGCCGCTAAACCCTTCATTTAAAGAACGGCTTAACAATGATTGGTCAATCTTCACCAGTTTCATTCTTTCTTTCATCAACTTCAAAAAAGAAACTGCATCCAATGCTTCTTGTCCGCGATGTTTGCGGGCTTCATTCACTGCTGTTTTAATAAAGTTTGTAGTGCTTACGCCGGGAATTTCTATTGGATATTGAAAGGCAAGAAATAAACCTTCTCTTGCTCTTTCCTCAGGTGACAATTCCAATAGATCAACGCCATCAAATTCAACAGAACCTTCCGTTATTTCATAATCGCTTCTGCCTGCAAGTACAGATGCCAATGTACTTTTACCTGAGCCATTCGGCCCCATAATAGCATGCACTTCACCTGCGTTGATTTGCAGATCAATTCCGTTTAAAATTCTCTTATCTTCTATTTGTGCGTGTAAGTTGTGAATCGTTAACATTTATAAGTTCTATGTTTTATGTTCTAAGTTTTTTGTTTCATGTTTCATTTGTTTCAAAAGTTTCATAGTTCAATTAACATTGTAACATTGAAACTCTGAAACTTTGGAGCTA
>JABDGW010000097.1:0-523 GCA_013285855.1 Bacteroidota bacterium | reverse complement strand
ATCCTACACTTCCTTCTAATGAAATCGCCAATAATTTCTGTGCTTCAACTGCAAATTCCATGGGCAATTGATTCATTACTTCTTTGGCAAAACCATTGATGATTAATGCCACAGCGGTTTCTGTATCAATGCCACGCTGATTGCAATAAAAAATCTGGTCTTCACCAATCTTGCTGGTGGTTGCTTCGTGTTCAACTATGGATGTGCTATTTTTTGTTTCTATGTAAGGAAATGTATGTGCACCGCATTTATCTCCCAATAACAAAGAATCGCATTGAGAAAAATTGCGGGAGTTATGTGCATTCTTTCCCACCTGTACCAAACCACGATAACTATTATTACTTCTGCCTGCAGAAATACCTTTTGACACTATGCGGCTACGGGTATTTTTGCCAACATGGAGCATTTTTGTTCCTGTATCAGCCTGTTGATAATTGTTGGTAACTGCAACAGAATAAAATTCGCCGGTAGAATTATCGCCTTTTAAAATTACGCTTGGGTATTTCCAGGTGATTGATGAACC
>JABDGW010000096.1:8762-8866 GCA_013285855.1 Bacteroidota bacterium | reverse complement strand
CAAAGATGAAAATAAAATGCAATTGCTGTTTGATTTTATTTTAGACCGGTTTCCGCAAATAACAACCTTGCTGTATACAATAAACGAAAAGCGCAATGACAGTA
>JABDGW010000096.1:6761-8706 GCA_013285855.1 Bacteroidota bacterium | reverse complement strand
TATGATTTATATTGCGGCACCGGCAGCATTGGCATTTTTGTAAGTCCGCAGGCCAGGAAAATAATTGGTGTGGAAGTAATTGAGGAAGCCATTAATGATGCAAAAGAAAATGCCGCCTTAAATAATATTGCAAACGCATCGTTTTATACTGGTGATGTAATTGATATATGCAATAATGATTTCTTTGAAAAGCACGGAACCGCAGATGTTATAATAGTTGACCCGCCGCGGGCAGGTTTACATGGAGATCTTATAGAAAAATTATTGCAAACTGAAACGCCTGTTATTGTATATGTAAGCTGTAACCCGGCAACGCAGGCAAGGGATATAAATATTTTAAATGAAAAATACAGCGTTGAAAAAATTCAGCCGGTAGATATGTTTCCGCACACGCATCACATAGAAAATGTAGTACAATTAAAATTAAGAACAGTTTAAAATAATTGAATGAGAGAGTTCAGGCCGGGACGTTTCCAGATATTGCCAACTATAATAAAAAACCTTTTAATTATAAACGTGCTTGTGTTTATTGCACAGCAAACTGTAGAAAAAGGCAGTCATCCTGATTTACTAAATGATTTATTTGCGCTGCATACATGGCAAAGCCCGTTATTTAAACCATGGCAGTTTATCACACATCTATTTATGCATGGCAGCATCGGACACATTTTTTCAAACATGTTCGCTTTGTGGATGTTCGGATCTGTGCTTGAAAATCTTTGGGGACCAAAACGATTTCTTACATTTTATCTTATTTGCGGTTTAGGTGCGGCATTAATGCACATGACTGTTTTATATTTTGAAACAAATTCTCTTTTAGAAAGTTATAATGTTTTAACTCAGCATTTTAATTTCGGCAATTTTGAAAATTTTTATGCGTCTCAGCATATTGGTGATTATTATCCAAACACACTGGATATAGTAAATCAATGGAGAAATAATCCTGATAGTTCTGTTGCCGCACAGCAGGCTTATGAACTTAGCAGGCAGGTTGTAAACACGCAATTAAACGAGCCAACATTGGGAGCATCGGGCGCAATATTTGGCTGTCTTGCTGCTTTTGGATATTTATTTCCAAACACCTATATCTATATTTATTTTTTTCTGCCCTTAAAGGCAAAATGGTTCGTACTTATATATGCAGGGTTTGAATTAGTAATGGCTTTAGAAAACAGCGCAGGAGATAATGTAGCACATTTCGCACATTTGGGTGGCGCAATTTTTGGTTTGGCAATGGTGTATTTCTGGAATAAAACAAACCGGCGAACATTTTATTAAATTGTATGTAATTTCAAATTTTAAATTATGTCAGTAAAGGAGCAGCATAGCAGCAAAAGAATTTTGATGGGCGAGGATACTAATGCGCTTACTTGGCTCATTATTCTTAATGCATTATTTTTTTCAAGCATTCTTTTTATAAAAGTTATTTACGATTTAACAGCAGGACATTCGCAAACTACAGAGTTTAATATAGATAACTGGGTAGCAATGCCGGCAGAAGGCTACAGGTTTCTTACACGTCCATGGACGATTTTTACTTACATGTTTGCACATAACAGCATCTGGTATCTTATTAGCAGCTTGTTATGGCTTTGGTGTTTTGGTTATATTCTGCAGGATCTTGCGGGTAATAACAAATTGTTCCCTGTTTATTTATATGGCGGCGTTTTTGGCGGTATAATTTTTTTAATTACTGCTGGTCTTATTCCATCAATTCATATAAATGCAGCAGCGTTTTCATTAATGGGTGCAGGCACTTCTGTTATGGCGGTTGCTATTGCTGCAACTGCACTTACGCCTGGATTCCGCATTTTTCCAATGCTTAACGGAGGCATTCCTTTATGGGTCCTAACATTAATATTTGCAGCCATTGATCTGGGCACAATTGGTTTAAGCAATGGCGCTGTAGCTGCAGCCCATATTGGCAGTGGTTTAACGGGTTTTT